>JAGOTU010000067.1 GCA_018061585.1 Minisyncoccota bacterium
GTATCTGCTCCATAGAGCGTGTTCCGATGATGTTGGCGGTGACGAATGATCTCTGGTTCACCCAGGCAAGCGCCATCACGGCCGGCTCCATGCCATTTGAGCGCGCGAGGTCGGCATATTTCTGGATAGCGACTTGTGCGTGCGCGGGATTGTAGCGATCGCTATCTCGTTTTGCGTAATCGAAGCGGGATCCTGGAGGAATAACGCCGCCAAGATACTTGCCGGTGAGCACCCCCTTGGAAAGAGGCGAATACGGCAGAAGCCCAACACCTTCTCGCAGACATATCTCGGCAAGTCCGACCTCGAACGTGCGGTTGATCAGCGAGTACTGATTCTGAATAGTGACCACGCGCGGCAATCCCTTCTCGCGTGCAAGGCGGAGATATTCATTCAAGCCCCACGGTGTCTCGTTGGAGATGCCTATATAGCGGACCTTGCCGGCTTTGACTATCTCGGCGAGCGCCTCGAGCGTTTCCTCTATCGGGGTCCCGAGCGAGCCGAGCGATTCCACGCCGCGCGGTCCGAAGAAGTTCGTTTCGCGCTCCGGCCAGTGGATCTGATAGATGTCTACATAGTCTGTCTGCAAGCGCTCCAGTGTTCCGTCGATCGCGGCCAGAATGTTCTTGCGGTCATATATTGTGTGGCCTCCTTCGGGAACGAAGCGTGTTTGAATGTTCGATGACGCAGCCACTTTGCTCGCGACAACGAGCGAATCGCGCTTCTGTTTTTTAAGCCATGCCCCCACGTACGTTTCCGTGAGTCCCTGCAATTCTTTCTTTGGCGGGATCGGATACATCTCTGCGGTATCGATAAAATTTACACCCCGTGATATCGCATAATCGAGCTGTTCGTGTGCCTCGGGCTCCGTGTTGAACGTTCCCCAGTTCATCGTGCCGGCGCAAATGACAGAAACAGACACGTCCGTTCCCGGAAGTTTGTTCATTTTCATATGTATCGTTAGGCGATCGCCTGCCTGCGCAGGCTGGCCTTTTCCTTTTTAAGTAGTGCCAGCTTTTGTGCGACGCCGCCTCGGTTGTAGCCGAGCATTGCGCCGTCGGAACCTATGACGCGATGACACGGAATATCCGCATCGTAATTCGCGCGCATAATCGCGCCGACGGCACGCGCAGCGCCCGGACTACCGGCACGCGTTGCCACCTGCTTGTATGTCATCGTCTTCCCTTCCGGGATCTTGGCAACGATGGCGCGTACTTTATCGGTGAATGATTTCATGTGGGATTATTTTAGATTTTTACCGCCGGTCTTTTGCATATGATCACGCATAGCATTTCCTGCCGCCTCCCGATATCTGCAATAGTCGCAGTCATGTGATGAAGCCGGGATGTCGTTGGAATCCAGACAACTTTTAATAGAGAGCAGCGTGTCTTCGATCCAAGATGTATCGCCTTCGTATGGCACCAGCGTCAGTTCAAAATCCAAACGCGCGTCAAACGCTTCGCGGTCCTTTGTGGCGTTCGCATAGAACCAATAGCCGGTATCAGACACCGTGAATCCGTTCTGTCGCAGAAGCCACTGATACACCTCAAGCTGGCGCTTGTAGCCAATATGCCAATCCTCATCAAGCGACTCGATAGATCCGTCCTTACTCGTTGCCTTGTAATCAATGACGATCAATTCGCCTTTCGGATTCACCCAGATGTCATCGACGCCTCCTCGAACGGTCAGCCCGGTCGCCAGATGCTTGAATTTAACTCCTTCTGAGAGTGCGTTACGCCAGTCGTCCATTTTTGCGTGCGAAAACGGAATGGCATCAAGCCCATACGCTTTAGCCAGCGGATGCTGCGTACCCTTCGCTCGATGGGCATCGAGCTCCTTCTTGAGGAGCGCATCGACGGCAGAGTTCAGATTGAACGGAAACCCGGGCGGGCGGGCGGTACCTAATTTATTATCGATATAGAAACAGCGAGCACAGTTGGTGAAAAGGTCGATCTTAGACCGTGACAGCGTCCAATTCGAGCCACCGTAATTCCACCGTCCATCCCGTTTTGGTTTGTAGAAGCCGCTCATCGGCATGAGTATACCCCATGAGATATTGCATAAGAATTCTCATCCCAGTGCATATTTGGGGTATCTCACAGGGTATACCGCATCAGAATGCGTGCAGCGATGCCGTAACGACTGTACCTGCTTACGCCTGAGGGTGGTGACTAGCGTCCTGACTATGCTCGTTGAACCAGTGTTTAAACATTGATTCCAGCCAATACATTCCTGTGAACATAATGAGCACAAGGATCGTGGAAAAGATACCGATCGAGAACATTCCAAAACCCACTGCCATGCCGATACCTGCAGTGATCCACATACCAGCGGCGGTGGTGATCCCGTGAAGCGCGTCACCCCGAAAAATGATGAGTCCCCCGCCTAGAAAGCCGATACCTGTCACAATCGCACCGGGAACGTAGAGCGGTTGTATGTCGAGCACTCCTACATACGCACTCGCTACATAGTTCGAAATTATGATGAACAGACACGCCCCGAGACTCACGAGTCCGAACGTTCTGGTACCAGCTGATTGCCGCGCAAGGATGGCGCGCTCGGTTCCGATGAGACCGCCCAAGAACATCGCAAGCAAAAGCTTGAGGAACATCACGTTCGTCGGATCAAGAAAGATCGCAGGGTTTCTCATATTGCATATTCATTGTATCGCACACTAATCATTCCGGAGAGTATCTCTGTGCATTTCCCACGATCAGATCCCGCACAATCGCTTTGCTTCCTCTCGTACGTGCGGAATTTTTCCGGGCGCGATGCCGTTCTCTTCCAATAAATGAGCCGATTGCACGGATTTACAGAGCACAATTTTCTGATCAAGCAGACGACGCTTCTCGGTATCGGAAAGTGTCGTGAGCGCCGTGACCGGATGCACGTGCGCTTCCTCGATCATTGCGGCAAGACCACGCGTACGCGGATAGTCCCAACCTATCAGTGTGAGATTCGCACAACGCGCATAACGAATGGCATTTCTGGTGAAGACCGTATTCGTCACGAGCCACCCTTCGTCGACACGCGATGATGCGACCGGCGCCTGCTTCAGGTCCTCGTAGCGAGCGTGCACGTAGAGCGCGTCCTTAATATCTGTCTTGCCACCCTGTTCGTTATGAAATTTTACCTCGATGCCGACACGTTTTCCGTCTTTCTCTGCCAGTACATCCACTTCGTGCGGAGCGCATCGCCCGTTCATCATCAGGTCCGTCTGCGTTTTCCAGCCATGACCGCGCAAGACCTCCGAGAGGAACTGTTCGAATGGAAATCCTGATGGTCCGAGCGCAAAGAGGGCCCGCTTCATGGAGTACCGGGCCGCGATGGGAGCCGCCTCCTCTTCACGCAACATGTCGTACGCGTGACGATAGATCTGCTCGCTGGTGGTCAGGGGTTTTAGCTCATGGAGAACCCGCGAAAGCACACGCGCACGCGCGACCGACGTTGCGCCGGCACGCTGCAAAGAGGTCTCCAGCTTTGCCGGATCAAAGGGCTCAAGTTGCCCGTCAGCCTTCGTAATGAGTGTATGCGTCATGGATCAAGGAATATATGGAACGACGATGAGCGGGAGTGATGCTCCGTCGAGCGTCGCGATAAAGTGAACCCCGACCGCCGGGGCGAATACGATCTCGTAGAATTGTTTCTGCACCGGGTAGTCGGTGCACTCAGTGTTCGGATGTTCCCACGTCGTGAACTTTAATTTGTACAACAGCGGACTCAACTGCTCTACCTTTTGCGTCAGCTCCGTACACGATGACCGAACAGTGACCAGGCCTGAAATATGATGCGCACTCGGACTGATCTGGTCGCGCACCCACACCGTTCTCTCTTTTGCCTCGGCCTGCGCATATATGGAAGCGCCGGCGAGCATGTACACAATATATGCGACAAAGCATGCGGCGATCGCGAACGTGAACATACGCCGTAGCACTTCGCCCATTGAGGTAGTGTAACGGTTCCCGCTGTCGATACCTAAGCGACCATGTGCATACCCGGTGCGGTTCGGATGCAGCGATCTATCGCAACTTAAGAATTATTCATTTCACGAATCTGACTTGCGGCAATTCCTCCTCCGACACACACATCATCCGCATACAACACGAGCGATTGCCCCGGTGTAACTACATGGGGTCGATCAAAGTGAATCGTATTACCGTTGATGCGAGCTAGCACCGCCAGTTCGCGATATCGGGTTTGCACGAACAATGCTTCCCCGTCATACGATGCCCCGCTCCAGTGCAAATCGTAAACCTGCGTCACATCCACTGCGGCGGTCGCGGCATTCGCATCGACCGTGATCGAATTATTCTGAGTATCGATAGCGACCACATAGAGCGGATGTGCGGGCGTGCTATTCACGCGGAAGCCGTGCCGCTGGCCCACGGTATAGAGAGCCGCCCCGTCGTGTTCACCGATGTTCATTCCATGTCGATCAAGCACGCTCCCTTTCGTGAGCGGGATATATCGTGCGAGAAACTCCGGAATGGATACGGCCCCAACGAAACAGAGTCCCTGCGAGTCGTGTTTTCGGGAATTCGGAAGTCCGAACTCTTCTGCCAGTTCTCGGACTTCCGGTTTCGTGAGCGATCCCACCGGAAATAGCGTATGAGCGAGCTCGTGCTGACCGAGACGGTACAAAAAGTAGGACTGATCCTTATTCGCATCGGCGCCTCGTCGCAGTACGTGCGCACCGTCCGCCCGTTCGTTGCGAGCATAGTGACCGGTCGCCACGTAATCCGCGCCGCTCTCGAGCGCGTAGTTCAAAAAATGTCCGAACTTAATTCGTTCGTTGCAGAGGACATCAGGATTCGGAGTAATGCCGGATCTGTATGCGTCGATCATATCCGCGACGACCTCGTCCTTGTACTCATCTGAGAGGTCGATCTCACGAAACGGGATCTTCAGATAGGCGGCGACACGCATGGCGTCGAGCCTGTCTTCGCCCCATGTGCACTCGGTGAATTCCGGTTGCCA
>JAGOTU010000068.1 GCA_018061585.1 Minisyncoccota bacterium
CACGATCTGACGGCGATCTGGCCCGAATCACGGAGTAGGTGGCTCAAGATCGCAAAATAAAAAGGCGGCCGGTTGGCCGCCTTTTGACGCGAATGAACTTGAAGGTATCAGCCTGCGCGACGCTCCGTGGGTGCGAAGACAGACTTCATTGCCTCGTAGGAGTCCTTCACTTCCGCTGCGAATTCGGGTGGAAAGATCAGCTCAGCTACCAGCGGAATGTCACGCTGAATAAGCATGAACATTTGTCTGGGGAACCCACCGATATAGTTCTCGGGCGGTGAACCGCCGACTGAATTTATGCCGGCCGGCACATCATTGAGCGCGGTGAATATCGCCTGCAGATACGTCTCGGCGAACACCGTATCGGTTTCCCTGAAGTATCCCGGGGCGGGGTCAGTGACATACCGCATGAACCGCGTGGTGTAGTTCGACCCGGCGAACTTCGCCTGATGGCGATGGAGGTCGGGGATCTTTGCGAGCGCATCCTTCATGGATGCGGTTTGGGGATGGCTCATCGGCTTGCTCCTGTGCTGGTTGCCGCGGCAAATGTACGGTATGTGTCGTATTGAGGCAAGGACTAGCGATGCAATGACGCGTCTTTGATCATCCATTCCAGCAATTGTGGGAACGTATAACCCGCGTGATTGGCGAGCTCGGGCACCAGCGACGTAGCTGTCATGCCGGGCTGCGAATTCACCTCGAGGCATACCAGCTCACCGGTCGACGGGTCGTAGCGGAAATCAGAGCGGCTGACGCCGCGGCAGCCGAGCGTTTGGTGTGCAAGGAGCGCGATCGCGCGGACACGTGCGTAGACGCTGACATCTATCTGCGCGGGGAGCACATGCGTTGAACCTCCGTCCGAATATTTTGCCTGATAGTTATAAAAGGGAAGTTCCGAGGTGATCTCGGTCACCTCGAGCGCTCGATCACCCATGACGGCACAGGTGAGTTCTTTGCCGGCGATATATTTTTCCGCGAGCACGAGATCGCCGAATTTCCAGTCATCTGCTCCTATCGCGCTCGGAGGTTCTTCGCCGTCGCGGACGATAAAAACGCCGACGCTTGAGCCGTTGGCGATGGGTTTTAATACATAGGGTGGGATCATTACGTGCTCTCGTGCCGCATCGAACCGTGACACGACTTCGCCCTCGGCGATCGGGATCCCTGCCGCTTTGAACAGCTCACGCGAACGCGCTTTGTTCATTGCGAGCGCAGAGGCAAGGACACCCGAATGCGTGTACGGAATCTCGAGGATCTCCAGCAATCCCTGTATCGATCCGTCTTCGCCATACGGCCCGTGGAGCGCGTTGAGTGCTACGTCGGGCTTGAGTTCGGTGAGTACCTTGCCGATATCGTGCCCGACGTCGACGGGAATGATCTCGTGCCCCGAGCCTTGCAGTGCCTCTATGCATGCGCGTCCGGACGAGAGCGAAACCTCCCGCTCTGCCGACCATCCGCCCATAAGTACCGCGACCTTCATATTTGTACCGTACCACATTCCCGAAATGCGAAAGGGGACAGCCCAAAGTGGCTGTCCCCGAAAGGTGCATGGACCGCGCCGATTACTGGCGGGTGGTGAGCAGAATGTCGGCGGACTGTTCGTCCATGATCCGCTTCAGAACGGCGGGTGCCGTGCCGCGGGTCGACGTCGCTGCGTGATCGATCAAGACGGCGAGGAAGTTGTCGTTCTGCGTCGTCTTGTTGCCGTAGTGCCCGCGATGGGTGTCCATCCATGCCACGAGCTTCGTCCACTGCGACTTGGGAATTCTCTGACGAACACGTTCGCTCATTCCGCCGACGCCGCGATCGAATTTCTGATGCGACGCGGAGCGCATGTTGTGAAATGCCGCGGGCGTGATGAACGTCCCGTTCGGCATCTCGATGCGATCCTTCGGAATGGCCGATTTGCGTTCCTCTTTGAGCTGGGGCTGGTGAAAACGAGCTCCCCGAGCACTGAAGGACTGCGAACCGTTGCGCGAAACCTGCGTGGTCGACATGAGGCATCTCTCCCTGGTTGTTACCGTCAAGGAATATGCAATGGATCACCCGGTTTTGCAAGGACGTACCTGTGTGTACCATGGCTGTATGGCCGACGGACCACAGAGAAAAAAGCTCGCGGTATTCGATGTGGACGGTACGATATTCCGCTCGAGCCTCCTCATTCAGCTTGTCGATACGCTTATCGAGCGCGGTGCGTTCCCCGAGGATACGCGCGCGGTGTACGAACGTGAGCATCGTAAATGGTTGGACCGCGAAGGCGACTACCAGGAATACATCGAGGCTGTGATCAAGGCGTTCCGTTCGCATCTGAAGGGCGTGCATTACGCGGAACTTGTCGAAGCGTCAGATCAACTCGTGGAGGAGCAGTGGAAGCGTACATATCGCTATACGCGTGACCTTCTGAAACTCCTGAAATCCAAGGGCTACTACCTGCTCGCCGTATCGCACTCGCCGAAGACAGTCCTTGATAAGTTCTGTCCGCGACTCGGTTTTGATAAGTCGTACGGCGTCGTGTACGAGATCGGTCCACAGGATCTGTTCACCGGCGCGATAACAGACGAACATCTGATATTCAACAAAGGGAACGTAGTAAAACGTGCGATCGAAAAGGCGGACCTCACGCTCGCATATTCCATCGGCGTCGGAGACACCGAAAGCGACATACCGTTCTTGGAGATGGTCGCGCGCCCCATTTGTTTCAACCCCAACGCAAAGCTGTTCAAGACCGCCCAGCGGCTCGGATGGGAGGTAAAGGTGGAGCGCAAGGACGTGATCTATACGATATAAATTGCGGATTTGCTATACTGCGCCCCTATGAAAACACTCAAACGAAAACCCCAGAAGGCAATGATCGCAGGCGTTATTGCGGGCTTTGCCGAATACTTTGTTATCGATGTAACGGTCTTGCGCGTCCTGTTCTTGGCGGCCCTTTTGGTCACGGGATTCTTTCCGCTTGGACTCGCGTACATTTTGTCGATATTCATAATGCCTATCGACACGTCCGTACCGGCAGAACCCGTCATTCATGTCCACGCAGACGAAAAAAGCCAGTCAAATCCGAGCGCGTAGCATTGCTGTATTCCGACGTGCAGTGTGGAAACACTACCGCACACACGGCCGGCACGATCTACCATGGCGCAAAACGAGGGACCCATACAAGATCCTGGTCTCCGAGATCATGCTGCAGCAAACACAGGTTCCTCGTGTGCTTGAAAAATACAGAAGTTTTCTCAAGAAATTTCCGAATGTGCGTTCGCTCGCGAGGTCCGGCCTTGCCGACGTTCTGAAGGAATGGAACGGCCTCGGTTATAACCGCAGGGCCAAATATCTGCATGACGCAGCCAAAGTGATCGTCTCGGAATATACGGGCGACCTTAAGAAGGCGACCGCAGAGCGGTTGCCCGGCGTTGGTCCATACACGAGGGCGGCGGTCCGGACGTTCGCGTTCAACGAGCCGCACATGATGATCGAAACGAACGTGCGCGCATCATTCATTCATCATTTCTTTCCGAAAAAGGATCGGGTAGACGATCGCGATCTCGTGCCGCTCATAGAGGCAGCGGGCGAGGGGCAGGATCCGCGCACATGGTACTGGGCGCTCATGGATCACGGGTCGCACATGAAGAAACTTCATCTGAATCCCACTAGGCGAAGCGCATCATATGCTATGCAATCAAAATTTGTAGGATCTGTGCGCGAAGTTCGCGGGGCGATTATTAAAGTTTTGAATGAGGGTGCTCATGGGGATCTGGCACTCGCCAATAAATTAGCTTTCGAAGGACAGATGATCCGGCACGCTCTCACTGGATTGAAAAAAGACGGGCTCGTTGTAAGTAGTCGCGGTAGCTGGCGCATCGCATAACCGAGTGCTATGACTCATTGAGGAACAACCCCGTATAAGGCGGTGCTCATGCGATATCGCAGTATTGATGAGTCGTATATTCCGTACATCATCAAGGAATATCGGCACTGGACGCTCATGATCAACGAGAACCAACGGTATCTCGGACGCTGTGTCCTGTGGCTTGCCCGGGAAGGCTGTTTACAGGATAAATGCGACCTGAGCGAAGACGAGGAACGTGAATTCTCGTTTGCCCGCAAGCAGACACGCGACGCTCTCACTCTGTTATGGAAGCCCGACCTATTCAACTATGCGTGGTTCGGTAACCTGATCGACGATCATGGTGGGCATGGACACGAGCACATCATTCCGCGCTACAAATATCCACGGGTATTCTTGGGCACAGAGTTTACCGATCTTCGCTGGAAGCAGAACTGTTCACCGACGGAGGGGTATTTCCCGGATCACAAACTATTGCACCAGATACGCGGTGCGATACAGGTCGCGCTCACGACGGTATAGGGGCTATTAAAACGAACGGCACGGGGATTCCCCGTGCCGCTTTTTGTACTCCTGCGTAGTTCATGAGCAGGCATCGATTGCCGCGACGATTGCCGCGTGGATTCGGGCGTTGTGCTCCCACCTCTGCGGTGCGGAATCAGCGTCGACAAAATAATGTCGCATGTAGGCGCGCACCTCGTCAAACCGCTGCGGTGAATTGAATGCCGTCGGACCGCGCTCCCAGTAATTATCGTTCTCCGCAGTGGTTGGAATTCGGATCGATGATGTCGCTCCCGGTAATACAACGTAGATCTCGTGCTCGGAACGAAACATGTTCCAGAACGATTCCGAACGACTCGTTTCCCGATCTGCGCTCGCTTTGTATACGATCATTGTTGAGACCTTTCCCTTCGCTGTCTCTCTCGAGTATTCCAGAGAAAAAGACTCGCAACAAGCGAGTCTTTTTCTCAAAACAGCGGAAGTTTTAGATAGAGACGATAACGGGGATCACTATCGGCCTCTTCATGGTCCTTTGCAGGAGGAATCGCGAGACTGCTTCTGAGAGGTCTTCGCGAGCCACATCCAGATCCGCCGCGCGCGGATTGCGCATCGATGTCT
>JAGOTU010000069.1 GCA_018061585.1 Minisyncoccota bacterium
CAATTGAAAACCCGCGTCTTGCGGGAGTCCGTGCAATTTATACGAAGTAGTCCGTAATGTCAACTGTTTTCGGCATAAATTGGAGGTCGTGTTGCAGAGTTTTTTAAATGTGGTCTTATGATGGCTGGAAATCAACCCCGGGAGGACAAGCCTGATGACAGACCGTTACCGGAAACTGTGCGCCGAAGTCGATACTGCGACCATTGCGCTCGGCGACGCGAACCGTTCCGCCGAAAAAGCGCTTGATCGGGTGGTCGGCCCACGAACAGTGCAGCCGATCAGGCCTGTGCTAGTTATCGGTGGCAAGGAAATGCCGCACACTATCACTTTCAAGGGGTCACCGGCGAAATGAGCGACATTCCCCTCCCGCCGGGGACACGGATCGTCAGGCTCGGTGCCGTATTCTTTCTTGACCCGACGACGCATCACGAGTCCCACGCTGTCGTGGCAGAAGAAGGAGTGGACGGTACCTGGTATCGCGGAACGGTCGTCTGTCCGCTCCATCCGGATCTGATCCCTGATCTGATCCGCGATCATTCGTTCGTTATCTAACGACAAAGTCCCGGCTTTCCGGGGCTTTTTGTTTAATGTATCGTGAAGACGGAAACACGGGAGGCATCGATGCGACGACGATATAGAGAGACGCGGCAGGATTTTAATCCCGTCGGTAGGAAGCGACGGCTACGGCGCGCGATCGCACGCGTGAAGAACCGACAACGAAGGCTCGGATTTTCTCCCGAGGCGTGGGCTGCGGCCACCGCATTCTTCGTCCACAAGCTGCGGCATCCCGCCCCTGTTCCCTACGACAGACTGACCCCGCTTCAGAAGCGGATGCAGTCCGGTGGAGCCTGAATCCGATCGCTCCTTCAAACGAAAAAACCCCGCGTTTCCGCGGGGTTTTTATATTGATGCTATTTTCGCTTGCCAACCCCGATTAGAAACGCATCGCGTTCAAACGGGGCATGCCTTTCTACTTACGCTTTCCAACCTTGCGTCGTGTAACAACAAATACGTTGCTGTACTTCTTCGGTCGGCGGGTCTTCTGACCCTTACCCGATGGCTTACCCCACATCGTTCGCTGACGTCGGTGACCGCGACCCTGCTTACCTTCACCTCCACCGTGCGGGTGATCTACCGGGTTCATGACCGTACCGCGAACTGTCGGGCGAATGCCCATCCAGCGCGATCGTCCTGCCTTACCGATGACCACGAGTCGGTGTTCGTCGTTGGAGACCTCTCCGATGCATGCCCATGCGGTCGAGATCACGCGTCGTACTTCGGTCGAAGGCATCTTGAGATGCGTGTAGCCTGCGTCCTGCGCTACTACTTCTGCGTAGTTACCTGCGGATCGTGCGATCGCTGCGCCCTTGCCCGGCTGAATTTCAACGTTATAGACGAATGTACCTACCGGCATGTTGCCCATCGGAAGTCGGTTACCCGGCTTGAGCGGAGCGGTTTCTGATACGAGGAACGTATCTCCTACCTTCATGTTCTTCGGCACAACGACATAGCGCTTCTCTCCGTCTGCGTAGACCGCGAGCGAAATGAATGCTGAACGGTTCGGATCGTATTCGATGGTCTTGATCGTTGCAGGGATGTTCTTTTTGTCGAACTTGAAATCAACTGCGCGATACTTGCGCTTGTGACCGCCGCCGTGATGACGGGTCGTGATGCGGCCGAACGAATTGCGTCCGCCGGTCGACTTCTTGCCCTTCAAGAGCGACTTTGTCGGCTTGTGGCCCGAGAGCACTTTCTTGTACTCGATGCGGGTCATGCCACGCGTTCCCGGTGTTACTGGTTTAAGGTGTTTCATACTTAGGAAATGATGATGCTATCACCTGATTTGAGGTACACATATGCCTTCTTGCCGCCCCCCTTCACGCCCAGCTTGCCTGACTTCGCGTGACGCACCGACTTCGTGCGGATGGTTACTGTGCGGATCTTCTTCGGTGTGACCTTGTAGATCTGGTAGACAGCACGGATGATGTCGCGCTTGGTCGCTCGGTCAGAGATATCGAAGGTGTATACCTTGTCCCCCTGGTGCATCGATGCCTTCTCGGTGATGCGAGCATGCGTGAGGATGTGGGAAAGATCACGCTGACCTGCCGAAACAGTCGTCGCCTCAACGGCCTTTGGTGCCGCCTCTTTCTTAGTATTCTTTTTTGTTCCGAAGAGTGCCATACATTATTTGGTTACTTTTTCGAGTTTCGACTTCGAAGCACGCTTGGAGATCGCGTTGACTGCTTCGACCGGATTCTCGATGACGATGTATTTGTATTTGAGGACAGTGACCGGGTTGAGATTCGTCACCTGATCGAACGATACGGAACCGATATTGCGGAAGCTCTTTGCAGCTGCCTCTGACTTTTCCGTCGATGCGATGAGCGCGAGGTTGTGCTTCTTTGAGCCCGAGAGCGCCTCGAAACCCTTCACAGAGGAAAGTGCGATGAGTGCCTTCTTGGCGTCACCTGTCTTCGGCGCGGTCAATCCGAACGAATCTACGAAGAGAAGCTGACCATCGCGCATCTTCTGAGAGAGTGCGACGAAGAGAGCCTTTGCCCGCATCTTCTTCGGGATCTCGCGACCGTATACCTTTTCGTTGCGCGGACCGTGGGTCACACCGCCGCCCTTCCAGATCGGAGAACGTGATGAACCGTGTCGCGAGCGGCCGGTACCCTTCTGCTGCCACGGCTTCTTGCCGCCGCCGCGTACTTCGCCGCGGGTCTTTGCATGAGCAACGTTCGTGCGGGCATTCGCCTGCATGGACACGATAACCTGGTGCATGAGTGCTTCGTTCCAAGGAAGACCGAATACAGCCTCCGGGAGCTCTACCGTACCTGCCTTCTTTCCCTTGATGTCAAAAATGTCTGTTTTCATATACGTATTACTTTGTGCGGATCTCTACGAGCGTGCCCGGTCGTCCCGGAACCGCACCTGAAATGAGGATCTGATTGTTCGCAGCGTCTACCTGAAGCACGCGGAGGTTCGAAACCGTAACACGGTCTCCGCCCATGCGTCCTGCCATGCGCATACCCTTTACCACGCGTCCGCCTGCTCGTCCGCCGCCGCCGATAGAGCCTGGGGCGCGCTCCTTGTTCTTCTGACCGTGTGATCGTGGACCGCCATGGAAACCATGTCGCTTCACGACGCCCTGGAAACCCTTACCCTTGGAGATCGCGGAAACTTCCACCACATCGCCCGGAACAAAGATCGAAATATCAATAGTGTCGCCTCGCTTGAGCTCGCCGGCTGCCTGTCGGTTCTCGCGGATGAAGCGGGAGTTCGTAAGGTCCTTCAAATGGCCTACTACAGCCTTGCCAAGGTTCTTTGCAGCTCGAGTTCCCATACCTACCTGGACCGCTTCGTAGCCGTCTTTCTCGGTACCCTTTACCTGCGTAACGGTCATCGGTCCGGCCTGGATAAGCGTTGCAGCATGAACAACGCCCTTCTCGTCGAAGACCTGTGTCATTTTGCCCTTGGTTCCGAGCATGAATTTCATAGTTTGATTGTGAGCGCAGCGAACTAGCAAACTTTGACCCGCCTAAATTTTCTTGAGGAAAATTTTGGTGGGTATTAGAACCATAGTCGCCCGCTGCTGCGGCTCCTTGGTTCTATATAAAAATTGACCCGCCATTAGCGGGCCACTGTCTCTTTTACAAAAGAGACACTTCCTCGCCATTGGTCCGACTGCCGGTATTCCGTGCGGACTTGGGTGGAGGCAGTATACGGAACTTCACCGAAATTGCAAATCCTAGGCTTTGGCCCTCTTCTTCTGCGCAGGCATATGGATGGCCTCGACAGTGGGCTCTACGCCGTGCACGTGGTGGCGATGAAGCATCATGCTGATGAACAATATAAGGAGGGCCGAAGTCACTCCGAGTCCGATCGGGATCGTGTAGTCATCTCCGCCGAAACCGAAAATACGATTAATCGTGCAAAAGAATCCACATTCCACGCTCCCGGTAGCGCTTTCCGCTCGTACCGGCTTCCAGGTGATATCAGACTCGCTCACACCCTGGGCCGACGCGGTCTGCGCAAGTGCCACCACCATCGCCTCGATCTGTGCCGGCGGTATATCCGACGATCGGGGGTCTTTCATTATTTCAGCACGGATGGCATTCGAGAGCCCTGCTGACTGAGCAGAGAGCATGAACGGAGCCGCGAGAACTGCTGCCGCGCAGATCGTTACTAGCTTTAGTGATCGTGTCATACCAGTAGTTTTACTGACCGGCAGGCTCGAACCATCGAGGAATCACATTGACCGTTCGCGTTTCGGTGATGGTGCTTGGGGTTGCTCCCACGAGTGAACGGCAGAAGAGCGTGTAATCCGTGCGGCTTCCGATGCCGCTGGTCACGACACCGGACGGACCTGATGTAAGCGCATTCCACTGCCCACCGGATGATCCGTCGCCGTTGGTACCGCGCACGGTGCAGTCACGGACGTTGGTCACGTTCCAGTAGACACGTGTCGGATCACCGGAGCGAACGAGCGATGGACGGACTTCAAGGTGACCGCTTGCAACAAACCCCTGCGTCGTCGTGAAGGATGTGAATCCCGGAGCCGGTGGCGGGATACATCGGCCTTGGCTATCTAATTCATAGCCGAGTGGACATGGCGGACAGCTGCCACCCGCACCGGGTAAGGAACCGTCCCAACATGTGCCGCTCGGAGTATATGACGATTGCGCCGGAGCGTACGAAGATTGCGCCGGAGCGTACGAAGACTGCCCCGTTGTGTACGAAGACTGATAGGAGGTCTGCGCGGGCGTGTATGACGTTTCGGTCGGCGTGTACGAACCCTGACCGTAGCCATAGTAGGTACTCTGGCCGTAACCGTAGTATGTGCCCTGACCATATCCATAGTACGTACCCTGTCCGTAGCCGTACGGCGGACTTTCACCGGACGCAGGTACAAG
>JAGOTU010000070.1 GCA_018061585.1 Minisyncoccota bacterium
CTCACGACGTGGTTGTGCTCGAAGCAGACTGCGGTCAGCGCGAAGGCGTTCTCATCCCGCGACCGGGCAAGGAGAATATCGGCGGATCGTTCGGCGATCGTGCTGCAGGCCGCGTGCTTGCAGAAGACGCAATGGACGGCGACAAGGTTCTGTTCAAGCGCAATCACATGATCACTCGCGACGAGGCTCCGGTCATCGAAGCAAGTGGCGTACAGGAGATCCTTGTTCGTTCCCCGATGACATGCAAAGTCGCACGAGGCGTTTGTCAGAAATGCTACGGCGTCGATCTCACCAACGGTGAACTCATCGACGTGGGCGAAGCAGTCGGCGTCATCGCAGCTCAGGCTATCGGTGAACCGGGTACACAGCTTACGATGCGTACGTTCCACACCGGAGGCGTTGCAACAGCAGGCGGCGACATCACGATGGGTCTCCCACGTGTTGAAGAAGTCTTCGAGTGCCGCATTCCGAAATTGCCGGCTGCGATCTCGCGCATCAATGGTGTCGTGACCGACCTCATCAAGGACGGACAGGAAACCGTGATCGTTATCCTCGCAGACGTTGCCTCGACGGCAAAGACCGCCAAGGGCGTAAAGAAGGAGACCGAGTACCGTATCCACCCGCTCCGAACCATTCATGTAAAGGTAGGGGACGCGGTAACCAAGGGTCAGTTCCTGACCGACGGTTCCGCAGACCTCGAAGAATTGTTCGCACTCGCGGGCAAGGAGATCGCGCAGCAGTACATCATCAACGAGATCACACGCATCTACGAATTGCAGGGCGTATCGACGGCGCGAAAGCACCTCGAGATCATCGTGAAGCAGATGTTCTCTCGTGTGCAGGTGGCGCAGTCCGGCGACACCGGTGTGTCCGCAGGGGAAATCATCACCGACTTCGAGCTCAACCGCATCAATGGTGTGCAGAAGGAGATCGGCGGCGAACCGGCAAAGGCGAAGTCGCTCTTGCTCGGCATCACCGAAGTCTCGCTCACGCGTGCATCGTTCCTCTCGGCTATCTCGTTCCAGAACACGCCGCGCAAGCTTGCCGAAGCAGCGGTCTCCGGCTCGATCGATCGTTTGATCGGTCTCAAGGAGAACGTCATCATCGGCCGACTCATCCCGGCAGGAACAGGATTCAAGGGTTCGAAGAAGTGGGGATACATTCAGGACATGGAAGCGCAGTTCGCTTCTCAGGCGCCTGTAGAAGTTCCGGAAACCCCGGTTTCGGACACAATGCGAGCCTAGCCGCACTCGGTTAGCTCAAGCTAAAAGCCCCACACCGGGGCTTTTTGCTTGAGGGAAGCGCCATAGTGGGGCTATTGACATATGATGAAGACTGTGTTATCATCCTCGATAGCACCCAAAAACTGTTTCAACCGGGAGAATGCGAATGAAGCTCGTGATCCACAACGGCCAGGCGTTCGAGAAGGTCTCCACCTCGCGTTGCGGCAAGCAGACGCTGCTGCGCCCCACTGCGATGCCGTTGAAGGCCGTCGTTGCGCTGCTCACTGCGGCCCGCGAGCTGCCGGACATCAAGGAGGTCATCAAGTCGGCGCTCCCGAATCGTTCGGAGGCGGCGGATACCCATCCGACGCTCGGCCCGATCCCTCGCAAGGAGCAGCCGGTGGCTGTTTCCGGCCGCAATGTGGCATGCGGTGTCGGCTCGTACGGCCCGCGGAATCTGGTGCGGCAGTCGCTGCGCCAGATCGCCCGCTAAAGGAAACAGCGGGAACAGGAATGGTCTTTAGGCTCCGACGAAAATGTCGGAGCCTTTTGATTTTTGACCGGGACAGCGTACTGTATCGCGAGGCTATTTGATGCAATTGGGGAGAAGCGAATGACAGAGAACGCGGTTCCATTCCATATTTCGTTCACACCGAACGGCAATCGCCGAAAGGCGGCGCTGCAACACATCTCGCTCGAAGAGGCGTACATCGCCGGTGCGATGCGCGGACTCGACGCAGCGGAGTGGGCGCAGGATGTAGGTGTTCAGCACGTGACGTTCTTCGGACTCTCGTGCGAAAACCTGGAGAAGCGTCCGCAGGATCAGCTTGATGCGCTGCAGGAAGGGGCGATCCAATTCTGTGATGCGGCGGTCGCGAGTGGGATCCAGATCCATCCGTTCGGAAAGATCAACGAATTCGAAGGGGATCCGAAATACGAACGTCTCTACTCGAGACTTCGTGATCTGAAATCCCGGCCGTTCGATCCGAGCAGGTTCACCATTCACGTGGCGACGAACTACTCGGGGCGGATCCAGCACGAACTCGGCGCGTTCATGGACACGCTGCACATGGTCGGATTCGAGCAGGTGCGAAGAGATCCAATGCGGTATCTGCTTTCGGGCGGCGTGCCGCCGGTCGACCTTGCGATCCGGACCGGCGGCGAACACCGCACATCCGGACTGCTTCCGTTCCAGATGGCGTATGCGGAGCTGCACTTTACGCCGGTCCTGTGGGCCGACTTTGATCGAGGCGAATTCGATCGCGCGCTCGCATGGTATCGCACGCAGCCGCGCAACTTCGGCAAGTAATTGCCATGATCTCTTGAAAGAAGGCGGGATGCGCAGTCATCCCGCTTTTTCTTTTGGCGGTAAGGTGGTTTGATTACATTGGTAAACAAGCAAAAGCCATAAGGGAGAAACGCAATGCTGATCGCCGGTTCATCACACGAGATCGCGACAAGGCCGACCGACAGAAAGACTTCGTGCGCCGTGTTCGAGAAGATCGAAGCAGCGCTTGCTGACGCCCGATCGTCCGACGACACTGTGGGCGAAGCGCTCTCGCGCGTGCGGGCAATGATGCATACGGAATTCCGCGATGTATCGATCATCCGGAGCTTCGTCATCGACGACCCGCTCAACTTCTCCGAATGGCATGTCGTTGTTCGCTTTCCCGACGGTCGGGAAGTGAGGATCACCCACTAGTAGTGGGAAATCGGAGTCGGACAGGGTCACCTGCCCGACTTTCGCTTTTATATTCGGGGGCAGGCATACCCCGACAGTAGATTTTGGCGAGGCGCAAAGCGCAGTCATTCGGTGCAATTCTGAGATGCGACATTTGTCTGCGAACGTGTTTCGTCGAGTAGTTATGAGAGAGACTATCGCCAAAATTCACTGCGGGGCATAATGCTCGGAATGGCGACTGATACTGTGCAGCAAATCAAAGACCGGCTATCGATCGTGGACGTGGTTTCGCAATACGTAAAACTGGAGCGTGCAGGCGGATCACTCCGCGCCCGCTGCCCGTTCCATGCGGAGCGCACGCCAAGCTTCCATGTGTCCCCGGAGCGCGGCACGTATCACTGCTTCGGGTGCTCCGTGGGCGGCGATATATTCAGTTTTATCGAAGCGATCGAGGGACTCGACTTTAAGGGAGCCCTCAAAGTGCTTGCAGAAAAAGCGGGCGTCGAACTTACCTACGAAAAGCCCGAGCAGCGCGACTCGCGCGACAGGTTGTTCGAACTCCTGGAAACGGCTACGATCTTCTATACATCGCGTCTGAATGACGAAGCGAAAAAGTATCTGACCGAACGCGGGCTTACAGACGGCACGGTGCAGCAGTTCCGTGTGGGATGGGCGGGGGATTCGTGGTCAGAGGCGTCGGACCATTTTAAGAGCAAAAAATTCACGGACAACGAGATCATCGACGCTGGGCTCGCCAAAAAGAACGAGCGGGGCGGCCTCTCCGATAAGTTCCGTAATCGCATCATGTTTCCTATTGCCGACCCGGCAGGACGCATCGTGGGGTTCTCGGGCCGCATATTCGGACCCAAGGCATCGCCTGAGGCGCCGAAGTATCTCAATTCTCCGGAGACGCCGCTGTTCCACAAATCGCGCATTTTGTACGGGTTCGACAAGGCCAAACAGAGTATCCGCAAACACAATTTTGCGATCCTCGTAGAAGGGCAGATGGACCTCCTCGCATCCCACGAAGCCGGATGGGGCAATACGGTCGCGGTATCAGGCACCGCGTTCACTCCCGAGCACGTAACGCTTATCAAGCGCATGACCGAGAATCTGGTGATTGCGCTCGACGCGGATCAGGCTGGCATCAAAGCCGCCGGCAAGGCAGCACGAGTGGCATTGCAGGGCGGAATGAATGTAAAAGTCGCGCAGCTGCCAACAGGTAGCGACCCGGCAGATCTGATACTCAAGGAAGGCGTCGAAGCGTGGCGTGCAGCGATACGCGACAGCAAGGACATCATCACGTTTTTAATGGATGTACTGTACGAACATGCATACGCACCCGACCTGCCTGCGCAGGCAGGGCGCGACAAGTTCCGCCGCAATGTAGAGGCGGTGGTGCTCCCGTTCCTCTCCGACGTGCAATCACCGATCGCACGCGAACAATATGTGCGCGAAATAGCGCGACGACTCAATGTGTCTGAAGGCGCCGTTATGGAAACGTTTAACAACGTGCCGCGCGCACGAACCGAGGCGGCAGGAAGACAAGAAACACCGGTCGGTGAACGCGCGCACCTGAGCGACAAAGTGCGACAAGCGTTCGCGCTCTTGGTGTGGCAAGAGAGCATGCCGCAGCGTGCATTTGATACGAATGTGTTCGAACTGGATCTGCGTGATGCGCTTGGCGAACAAACGCTCAATGATCTGCGCGCATTGCCGCCCGCCGACATCGAAGCGATGCGGTTCCTTGCGGCGGATATGTTTCGCGCAGTGAGCCAGCTCGATCGTGAAGCTGCACAGATCACGCAGGCTCTTTTGCGGCAGCGGGTGCAGTCAGAAATTACTTTGCTCACGCAAGAAATTCGCGACGCCGAGATGCGCGGCGATCAGGCTGCCGTAGACAAGTCATTTGAAATGCTGAATAAGCTGCGCGAGCGACTTGCGCAGATTTCGGCCTAGGGGTACTATATCGGTGTTAGGCAGTAGGTAGGTAAGTACATAAAGCC
>JAGOTU010000071.1 GCA_018061585.1 Minisyncoccota bacterium
GTATGAATCCTGTCGGTCAGAAGTTCAATGGAGTGCGAAGGGGCTACGCGAAACAGCACGTTCTTACCGTTGAGGTACGACGTTTTGAACGCCGTCTCGCGGGTGATCTTCTCGGACATGTGGAAAGCTCCTTTGTTGGATCCACATTCCGATACTCAATGCAGTTAATATTCGGTTATTCCTGTTTCAAAGAGCGGCGAATTCGGATATTCTCCTCGCGCGCTGTGATCGATTGTCGTTTATCGCCCTTCTTCTTTCCTTTGGCGATCGCGATGGAGAGTTTCAAATTACGCCCTTTATTATACACCGAAAGGGGCACCACTGTCAAACCTTTTTCTGATTCTGCGCCGCGAATATGGTCAATCTCTTTCGAATTCAGTAGTAGTCGGCGGGATCGTTCGGGATCGTAGCTCTTTGGGGCGTTGGCCGGTTGCCAAGCGGGGATAGTGGCGCCCACCAGATACGCTTCGCCGCCGCGTGCAAGGACGCGTGCGCCCTTCAAGGACCCGTGTCCGGCCCGCAAAGAGCGAACTTCGTACCCGAACAATTCCAAACCCGCCTCCATAGTTTCGAGGATCTGGTAATCAAAACTTACTCTTTTATTCTCTATGAGACTCATGTAATGGTGCCGCGCTTACCTGCCCCGTAGCCAACGCGAGAATACGCGTTGTGGTACTGGGGTTTTCCACCAGCGACATCCGCACACTATATAGTACGGACGCATAATGGGCATTGTGAAGCCTCCTGTGTGGCAAAAGGTCACGTTTCTTTCATAAAGACCTCGTTACTGTATACTCTTCCGATATGGCAAATCCCGAAAAGAGCAATAAAAAGCAAAAAGAAAAGGTGCCGGAGGGTCCGAACCTTTTCACTCAGTTGGCCGTCGCATTCGCGGTCTTTTTGGTCATAACTATCGGCTATTCATTCGCGCGTCAGTATGTCCTCACGCCGGAAGTAAATGTCCCGCTCTCTCAGATCGCCACTGATATAACCACCGGTTCTGTTAAATCGCTTGTTGTGCAAGGCGACAAGATCATCGCAACCTACGGCGACGAATCCGTAAAGAATTCACGAAAAGAGGCCGAGGCGTCACTCGTGGAGACACTCGCAGCTTACAGTATCCCGGGCGAGGCACTCGCTGCGGTCAAGATCGATATTCAGGACGAAAGCGGATTCCGCTTCTGGTTCCTCACGCTCGCTCCGATCCTCGTACCCGCGCTCCTACTCTTTGGTGTTATCTGGTACCTCTCGCGTCAGTTGAAGGGCGGCGGCATGCAGGCATTCAGCTTCGGCCGTTCGATGGCGCGTATGTCGCGACCGGAAGATGCGCAGAAAGTTACATTTGCTGATGTCGCCGGCGCAAAAGAAGCAAAAGTAGAACTCACCGAGATCGTCGACTTCCTCAAGAATCCGAAGAAATTTATTCAGATCGGTGCGCGTATTCCAAAGGGCGTGCTCCTGATGGGCGGACCGGGGACCGGAAAGACCTTGCTCGCTCGAGCTGTGGCGGGGGAGGCGGGGGTTCCGTTCTTCTCGATCTCCGGATCTGAATTCGTCGAGATGTTCGTGGGCGTAGGCGCGTCCCGCGTACGCGATCTGTTCCAGACTGCCAAAAAATCAGCACCAGCGATCATATTTATGGACGAGATCGACGCTGTTGGCCGCGTGCGTGGCTCGGGTGTGGGCGGTGGTAACGACGAACGAGAACAGACACTCAACCAGATCCTCGTCGAAATGGACGGCTTCGAGCCCAACGAGTCAGTTATCGTGATGGCTGCTACGAATCGTCCTGACGTTCTCGACCCTGCGCTCCTGCGACCGGGCCGATTCGATCGTCGCGTCACTATTGATCCGCCGGACCGTAAGGACCGCGAAGACATACTCAATATCCATTCCCGCAAGAAGCCGCTCGGACCGGACGTAAAGATCACGGTAATCGCGGAGCGTACTCCCGGATTCTCGGGGGCGGACCTCGCGAACCTGATGAACGAGTCGGCGATCCTTGCGGCGCGTGAAGATCGTAAAGAGATCACGCAGTACGATCTCCTTCGCTCTATCGAAAAGGTGATGATGGGCCCCGAGCGCCGCTCGCATGTGCTCAATAGGAAAGAGAAAGAGATCACGGCATATCACGAAGCGGGTCACGCGCTCATTGCGTCCGTTCTTCCGTATGCGGATCCGGTGCACAAAATATCGATCATCAGCCGTGGTCGTGCAGCTGGCTACACGCTCAAGCTTCCGCTCGAAGAGCGAAAGATGCAGTCGCGCAAAGAGTTCCTCGATGACATCGCGGTATCGCTTGGCGGTTTCGTTGCAGAAAAGCTCGTGTACGACGACATCACGACCGGCGCATCCAACGATCTGCAGGTGTTGACGAATCTTGCGCGCAACATGGTCGCGCGATGGGGAATGTCGGAAAAGCTCGGACCGATCGCGTTCGCGGCATCCGCGCAGCGTGCGATGTTCGGAGACGGAGTTGATGGCGAGGTCTCACAGGAAGTCGCGGCTCACATCGATGACGAGGTGAAGAAGATCATTCTCGATGCGCACAAGGTAGCGGAACACGAGATCGTGAAGCACCGCAAACTACTCGACGCGATAGCTGCCCGACTTATGGAAGTGGAAACTATTGAACGCGACGAATTCGAGCAGATACTCATCATCCACGGCATTGTGCCAAAGAAGAAAGAAGACGAGCTTGCACCGCTCGTCGCATGAGAAAAAAGCCCGCCGATGCGGGCTTTTTTCTCATGTCTTTTCCGGCGTCGAGAGGGGTGGTATGGTCGTGGTCGTTGACCACAATGCTCTATGACAATAAAGAGGCGATGTTATGATTCTGCGCAAGATGAAATACACGACCATCTCCGGACTTATCGCGACCCATAAGAAAGCGCCGTTCCACGGCACGATCTGGATCGACAAAAAGACCGGTCTCATTGCGAAAGTGATGAAGCGCAAGGATCCGAATGCCGACCACATGTACGGCGACGAATTCCTTATCTTTGCAGGATTTTCCGACATCCACATCCACGCGCGCGAGGATAAGACGACACTGCAGTGTTACAAGGAGGACTACAAAACTGCCTCCAGGGCTGCGCTCCACGGCGGCGTTGTGTGTGCATGTACCATGCCGAATACGCCCGAAACGGTAGTTACGCTCCCGAGGTTCAATTGGCATCGCAACCGCGTGAAGCGGATCAGGCATCCGGTCACCATGCTGAACTATCTCGGCATCGACAAGAACACGCGACCGATCGGCAAGCCGGGCGAGTACATGTACAAGCTGTACTTCGGTAAATCCGTAGGCGATTTGACCGTGATGTACGGCGAGGAGCTCGATGAAATTCTCGCGCGCTACAGGGGACACCACATCTCGTTCCATGTGGAGTACGAACCGATCGTGCAGGCATCGGCGAGAGGGAAGACTCACGCAGATCGTCGGCCGGTGGCGGCGGTCAACGAAGGACTGCTGATACTCCTGCCGCTCATCAAGAAGTACAAGATCAAGGCAAAGCTCTGTCACTGGTCTACCGGATCGACGAGCTTCAAAATGATCGATGACTACCGCAAACAGGGATGCGACATCGTGCTCGAGGTATCGCCGTTGCATCTGTTCTTCCACACCGGCATGACCGACCATGATCCGTCGTGGTGGTTGAAGATCCAGATGAATCCTGCGGTGCAAGCCGAGCAGCACCAGAAGGATCTCATTCGCGGATTGCGCGAGGGGTTCATTCAGTTCATCGCGACCGATCATGCGCCGCATACTCTGGAAGAGAAATATTCCGCCTTCAAGCGGTTCGCAGACGACTATCCGGGCAAGTCGGTGATCGAGATCGCAGAGCTCGTGCGAGCAAAGGACGAGAAGCTCTTTCTCGCGACATGCGAGGAGAACAATCACTCCGGTGCGCCATGGCTCGACACCTATGCGCTTGTGTGCACGTGGTTGATGAAAGTCCACAAGTTCACGGCACAGGATATCGCGCGCGTTTCCGCATACAACCCGGGCCGGTTCGTGAACCGCTACCTCAAGACGCAGTTCAAGAAGCAGAACTTCGGCAAGGGATTCGGCGAGATCGAGAAAGGTTTTATGGGTTCGCTCACCGTTCTCAATACCAAAAAAGAGACGCTTGTCCGACGAGAGGATCTGCAGACCAAAGTCGGCTGGTCCGCGCTTGAAGGTATGACGTTGCCCGGCGCCGTCGAAGCGGTGTTCATCCGCGGTAACAAATACTAGATTCTCAATTCATTGACGGGGAGCATGCGCTAGCGCATGCTCCCCGCAGACTTTGAAACAGGGGAGGAGTAAATGGGCGAATATATCGTCTCGTGGCTCCTGTACCTGGAGCAATTCGAGATCATACGGTTTCTCGGTGCAAGCGGTGTTTCCGGTGCGGTCTTCGCGTCGATATTCTTTCCGTTGCAGTGGTGGACCAGTGTCCACTACCGTCGGAGTCTGTACATTGCATTCGTACCGTCGCTTATCGCCGGATTCACACTCCATAAGTACTGGACCTTCCATGAGCTCGGGACCGACTTGGTATGGATCCAGCTCGTGCTCTATACGTTGAAGCGTCTCGTGTTGATACGGGTCAATGAATATGTGCTCGTGCGGCTCGTCGAGCGTCATGGATATTCCGCAACGCTCGGGCAGGCGCTCATCGCGGTCTCGGGTCTCGCTTTGAATTACGCCCTGACCAAACTGATCTTCAGCCTCTGACCCCCCCGTGCGAACCGGGGGTTTTCGTTTTGCTATACTCGCAGCCATGGCCAAACCTAATAAGACCGAAATTACCAAGAAGGCATTAGCGCTCCACAAGAAGCTCGGCGGCAAGATCCGCATTGTGCCTGCCGCGCCCGTACGCAACCGCACCGATCTCTCGCTCGTATACACGCCGGGCGTCGG
>JAGOTU010000010.1 GCA_018061585.1 Minisyncoccota bacterium
GTGTATCGCTTAAGGAATGAGCGACCAATCCACCATGAGAGGATGATCGTTCATGTGTTCGACTGATCGTTCCGCTCCTGCATCATGCTGCCAAATTCTTTCTCGTGGAGAAAGTAGCGCCGTCGTAATGACGCTTCGTCGCCATATTTAGCGAAGAAATTTTCATGCTCAGTCGCTACATATCCGCGCTCTTCCAGGTGCGCAATCGCGCACCAATAGCTTTCTGTTTTCCCCGCGATCACAGACGCATAATGCAGCAATCCGTTTGCGTAGCCACAATAGGCACAATTGATCTTTTCGTACCACGTAAGATACGGAAGCTTTGCCCGATCCGTAATTCGTATGTATTGAGACCGCTTCACGTAGGCCATCCCATAGAGCGGAAAGCAAACACGATGATACAACTCGAGAAAGACATCGAGGATCACGAGCGGGATGACCATAAAGAAAGTTACAGGGGTGGCGATAGCGTATCGCAACAGTGCACTTCCCGAACGAGGTTCTTGTATCGAATGCATGAGCGAACCATAACACGTACGATGTGCTCACCGAGCCTCGTTATGATCATGATGATGCGGTGAAATCGACCCTATTGTCGAGACGAAAACCCTTGCTTGAAGGCTGGGATTGTATACCCTCTCAAGTATGGCCACTCGCATGCAGTCGATAAGTACCATCGCGGGCATTTTATTGTTACCGATTATAGCTTTCTCATTCTGGTACGTTCTTGATCAGCAGAGCGAGAAAGTGCCCGCAATGATCCCTTTCGCACACGACGGCAATTTGATCCAAAACAGTCCCGGACTTGAGGCAGACACATGGTATCTCACGTACGAAGAACCCGGCGCGCCCGGACTCTCCGTGCAGCTACGTTTTGATGGAAATAGTCGTTGTGGAAGTGAGAACATGCTCAAAGTGTGCGATATATCCTTTGAACAAGGAGATCGCGTTCATGTCGAAGGCGATCGCAGTGGTGATTCTGTATTGGTTCG
Source organism: Minisyncoccota bacterium (assembly GCA_018061585.1). Taxonomy (GTDB): domain Bacteria; phylum Patescibacteriota; class Minisyncoccia; order Phycocordibacterales; family UBA2100; genus UBA10103. The sequence goes on from JAGOTU010000010.1 coordinate 993, forward strand.
TACACTTACATATGTTCCCACTACGACCGAGGAAGGCACAAGAATAAAATTGTATTTCTACGATCCTGCGCTCGATCAGGGCCCGGGCGGCGTGCAGTGCACAGCCAAGGGACTCGTCGCTGTTGACCGGACCATTCCTAAAACCGCGACTCCTCTTGCGGAATCAATACGACTCCTTCTCCGGGGAGAAATATCCGAAGAAGAGCGCGAACGAGGTGTCACTTCTGAGTTTCCGCTGGCGGGGGTAACGCTTACGAGCGCCGCGATCAGCAATGGAACTGCCACTCTTACGTTCAACGATCCGGAGAACAAGACCGGCGGAGGATCCTGCCGCGTAAGTATTCTCTGGCATCAGATCGAGGCAACGGCGAAGCAGTTCCCTACCGTAAAACAGGTCCGATTCATGCCGGAAGAATTATTCCAGCCATAAGAGGCACATTGATTCCGCGTAACATTATGATCTGCTCGCCTTCTTGCGCGAAAGGATGATGATCGTCATTGCGGTGTTCGTCACGATCATTGCGATCGAATGGAGCGTTGTCGCAATGTTGTATGCCTGCAGTGAAAAAAGCGCGAGTACGTGTCGTAAAACATTGGAAGAGTACAGAATGGGCGTCTCGGTTTCCGGATGCATCCAGGTTTTACGAAGCGTCGGCACAAACGCGATCAGATCGATCGTGACAGCGATCACGACCGACAACGTCGCATCCTTCGTTGCGATCCACAAACCAATACCAACGAGCGCAGCGATAAGAAACGCCGTGTCCGTCTTACTGATCTCCCGGAATCCGTATTTGAGTGAGAAAAGGAAGATAATGAGCGTAAATATCTGCGAAGCCGCAGTCGGCAAAGCCCCGATGCCAGCGCCTTTGGCAACCTGACCGAAAAATATTATTCCCGAGACGATCGTCCACACAAGCCATGTGTACGGATGTGGCTGAACTCTACCTTTCAAAATGTCCCATAAATAGGGAGTGTTACCTGCAATAGCCAATAGTGCCGCGATCACGGCGAGGGTCTCTTTCACCGCAGGAGTTTATCACGACCTCTTTTAACTCGAAGTGTCTCCCAGCTTTAGAAAAGCGTCGGTCGCGGCTCCTGCAAAGGTCACCGGCGTAAATAAAGCAAATAGTGCGATGGTCAAGATTTTGTTCAAATATCAAGATTATATACGCAACTTCCTGCATGTATGCATAGAAGAGCGCGAAGTAGTGACTTATAGCTACACTTGACGTACCTCGTTATTTGTACTATAGTAGCCGCCGGACACAGTTCAGGGTCCGACCATAGCCAAAAGGAGCATCATATGGTCTCGTTTATCTACGGCCTTCCGTGGGTTACCCTCTTCATCGCGCTCGGAGCGTTCATCGTCGCCTGGCTCGTGATCTCGGTCATGTTCCGCACCGTTGTGACCACCAACATGGTCCACATCGTGCAGAGCGCCGGCAAGACGACGTCCTACGGCACCAATCAGCCCGGCAAGAACGTCTACTACAGCTGGCCGCGCGCCCTTCCTCGGATCGGCGTCTCGGTGATCGAGCTGCCGGTGTCGAACTTCGATCTCTCGCTCTCCGGCTACAAAGCCTACGACAAGGAGCGCGTGCCGTTCGAGCTCGACCTGACGGCGTTCTTCCGCATCGCGGATACGAACACCGCGGCGCAACGCGTCCCCGGCGTCAAGGAGCTGCACGATCAGCTTCTCAAGATCGTCCAGGGCGCCGCCAGAAAGATCCTGGCATCGCACGACATCAACCAGATCATGGTCGATCGTGCCACGTTCGGCGAGCAGTTCACCACAGAAGTGAAGTCCGAACTGGCGAGCTGGGGCGTCGAGCCCGTGAAGAACATGGAGCTCATGGACATCCGTGACGCCGACGGCTCGAAGGTCATCTCGAATATCATGGCCATGAAGGCCTCCGAGATCGAGAAGACCAGTCGCGTGACGGTCGCCGGCAACAAGCAGGCGGCCGAAACGGCCGAGATCAACGCCCGGCAGGCGGTCGATGTGCAGAAGCAGGTCGCCGAAGAAGCTGTCGGCAAGCGCACCGCCGAAAAGGAGCAGAACGTCGGCGTCGCAGACCAGCAGGCTCGTCAGCAGATCCTGGAGCAGGAGCGGGAAACCGCAACTCGCACCATGGCGGTGAAGCAGGTCGAACAGGTCCAGGAGGCGAAGATTGCCAAAGAAAAGGGCATCGTCGACGCCGAGCAGGACATGCAGACCAAGATCATCATCGCGGACGGCGCGCTCGAGTCCGATCGCCGCAAGGCACTCGGCATCGAAGCGCTCGGCACCGCAAACGGCCTGGCCGAAAAGGCCATGCTGATGGCGCCGGTCGACGCTCAGATCGCGCTCGCGACAGCGATCGCGGAGAAGCCCGGCTACCAGCAGTATCTGCAGGTGATCGAGGCGATCAAAGCGCACATGGTGGTCGGCACCAAGCAGGCGGAAGCCTTGCAACATGCCGATATCAAGGTGATCGCCAACACCGGCAAGGCGACCGAGGGCGTGAGCAACGTCATGGACATGTTCACGTCCAAGGGCGGTACAGAACTCGCCGGCATGGTGGAAGCGTTCGCGCAGACGCCGATCGGCAAGGGAGTCCTCGCCAAGTTCGGCGTCACCGAAAGCCCTGCCGCTTCGGCCCACAAGACCGGCAACGGCATTACGCCGCCGGCAACTGCGTCGGAGGCGACGGGACAAGCGTCCTGATTCGCAACCAGAACTGTACAAAATATCATCGCCTGGCACCCTCGTGTGCCAGGCGAACTTTTTTTAATCCCCTGCGTCAATTCGGAGTGCGGCTACCGACCGAAGCATTATTTAAGCGACGTATGAGATGTCTTTCGTATCCCTTTGACATCTACTTCTCTATATCGTATTACTTCGCCCAGTCATATAGATCGAACCGAGGAACCACCAATGCGTGTTCACCCGATGGAAGTTCAATTGCGACTCGATTTTTCTGACGCAGAGAGAGCGATACTTTCACCGTCGTTCACATTCGGAGACGCAGAGGAGCAGCTCTCCTACGCGGTGGACCGTTTCGGTTCTGAGCGGGTTGCCACATTGATAGTGAACGCCAAGGACCGCGACATCGCTGAGCTCGCGCTCACCGAAGTCGACGGATTGTCGGAGCCCGATAAGGATCGCATCCGCAAATTACTGCAATAGGGAGACATTCGATGGACGATAGGCTCGCGGAATTTGTCCGGATGCTACAGGACCAGGGCGAGAGCGGTGCATACCTAGGCCGCTTGAACCCGATGCATCTCGGACATCAGGCGCTCGGCGAAGTGCTCACGACGGCATTCCCCACATCACATCTGATGCTAGTGGGAAGCTGTTCGCATCTGATCTCGATCAGGCACTTGTTCAAGTTCTCTGATCGCTACAAATTCATCAACACAGTATTCCCGAACGCACGCATCGCACCGCTCGCGGATTACGAAAGCGATGACGATTGGTTCCACGCGATCGATGTGATCTTGCGTCTGGCCGGGCTCGACCCCGCGAAGACCGTGTTCATCGGCGGATGCGACGAGGATGTGCACTTCTTGCAGTCGCATGGCTACAAGGTGCAGATCATCAATCGTTTCGACGGGACGACCACGAACGTGAGTGGTACCGAGATCCGGGACGCGCTCATTCACGGTCGTAGTCTTGATGGATTGCTAGACCCCAAGATCATTCCGCTCGTACAAGAAACATTTTGCGTGCGCTGGGCAGAGGCTGTACGACGATAGGAAAGTTATTTCCCGCCCGGCACGTCCGGGCGGTTCTTGTTTAGGTGCATTGACATTGTACTGAATAATTGTATTGTATCGGAAGTCAAATTTTGATCGATATCCGGAGAACCCAATGATCTTTACCGACAAAGCCAATGTGGAGGTCGCTCCCGGTGATCTCATCATCTACGGACACGCGCTCGGTCGCTGTGCCGGTATCCGCTTCGGCAAAGTACTCGCGCTCGCCGAACACCCCAAATCCGAGTGGGGTTCGAACCACAAAACCGGCGATCGCGACTGCAAGTTGCGTATCATCGGTGTCGACGACGATTGGTCACATGAGGAACCGAAGCTGTTGAGTAAGGCGTCGGTCATCGCATTCGGCTCCCGGGTGCTCAAGCTGCATCCCGACCAGGTACCGAAATTGCTCGCCGATCTTCTGAACACCTACGAATCGAAGTAGCTCTAGAGAAGCGGAGTCGACGCATGCAACAGGCAGATGTCGATGCGTACTGGGCCAAGCTCAATACGCCGACTAAGTCGATCAAGAACAGTCTTCAAAGTCTCGCCGGATTTGCAGGATTACCGGACAGCGTACTCGACCCGCTGACGGAATTGATCGTGCAGGCACACAAGGCAAATCCCACGAGCCCCGCCTGCTCGCAGGCGATCCTGAAGACACTGCAGACACAGCCGTACGCGCTGGTGGCTCGCCATCACATCCGAGGCGCCGCGGATTGGATTGTTTCAGGTCTTCGTAATGCAAAGCATTTGAAATAAATGCGCAACAAGGTCGTCCCCCGTGATCGGAGGGACGACTTTTCTTTTTTCCTTGACACCCCCTCCCCTATACAGCACGTTTACTGAGGAAAACGTCATACAAGGAGATGCGTACGATGCGACTGTTCTATAGCGGTGACTACGTGCGCGCAGAGCACGGGTTCGACACCACTCGCAAATCACAATGGATCGCTGAATCACTCATAACTGATCCTATAAACGGAGTCGAGATCGTCGCGCCACAGCCGGCAGATGTGAAAGACCTCGAAAAGATCCACGATCCTCGCTACGTAAATGCTGTGGTGAGCGGCCAGCCCCGAAAGCTCGCTGAAAGCCAGAGCTTTCCATGGGATGAAGGAATATTCCACGCTGCATGCGCCTCAACGGGCGGAGTTGTTGCTGCAGTAGAAGCTGCGCTCACGGACGGGGTTGCGGGTTCGCTATCAAGCGGCCTGCATCACGCGAACTATTCGCACGGCAAGGGCAATTGCACATTCAACGGTCTTGCGCTCGCCACGCTGCACGCACAGGAGTGTGGCGCGCGATCAGTGCTTATTGTTGATGCCGATGCGCACTTCGGCGGCGGCACACACTCGCTTGTGTACAACATTCCCGGAGTGACACACGTCGATATATCGACGAATGTCTACGATGCGTATGTGCCCCGAAACGGCAATGTGATACGGCTCATCCTGCGCGCAAAGTCGTATCTTCCCACGCTCGAGCACATGCTCGCTCGTGCCGCGCTCCTGCCGAGGTTTGATCTCTGCATCTATAACGCAGGTATGGATCCCCACGAACTTTGTTCTCACGGAGGACTGCGCGGTATTACTGCCGGCGTTCTCCGCGAGCGTGAATGCATCGTATTCGAATGGTGCGCGAAACGTTCTGTCCCCGTTGCGTTCGTGATAGCCGGCGGATATGTGAGTCGTAGACTCAGCAAAGCAGGCCTCGTCGGTCTGCATCGCACTACGATCGAAGCAGCGGTCGGTACTGCGTAGCACGACAGCTCAAATTCCAGACCGCAGGGTTCGCCCTGCGGTTTTTGCTTTGCCCCTTTGCCAAACAGGACATCCAACATATATTGCCGGGAGGAGGAACAGCACATGCCACAAGATCAGACGCCGGTTGCCGAACTGAAGCTCGATCCGCAGATCATTGAGGTCCTGCAGGCACACGGAATTCATCACTACGGATCTCTCTGCTGCGTCACGCTGGGCGAGCTCAAGCAGTGGGGCCTGGAGCAGGCAGCGATCAACCAGGTGGTTAGCACTGCAAGGCGCTGAAAGGAATATCTCGTGACAAAATACTGGATCGATACGTCGACGAACAACGATTTCGACACGGTTATCCGATATCTGCTCGCGCGAAACATCCCCTTCATTGATCGCGACAAGATGAAGCTGTTCGTTTCCGCGAATCTGAACGACGAGCAGATTAAGGAGATCCAAGAGCTTCCGCTCGAAGACGACATCTCGATCGGCACAACCGCTCTTTAAAACAAACGTGGAGAATGGCTCATGGCCTCAGGACGTAAGGGTATGGGTGATCACAAGCACGGGACGAGTGGTCATGCGGGTCACTCGCCAAGGTTCAAGCAGAACCGTGAGCGCGAATCGAACCAAGAGCTGGCCGCGGAGCAGACAAAGACATCTCGACGTAGGAGCGTCAGACTAACGCACAGCTCTGTAAGCGAAGCCGGAAAAGCTTTCAAGCCCCGCTGAATCTACGCACTGTTCTACGTAGCCATATTGTAACGCCGCCCGATCTTCTCGGGCGGTTTCGTTGTTCGACCAAGCGTATTTTTGGTTGCCGCGTGCGACCACCCGTGATATATCTTCTCGAGCCACCGCTCCTAAGGAGATTCCTCAAGAAGTCGTCCACCTGATCAGGCTCGGAGTGGATATCAAAACAGAACACCGGAGCATTGCTCCGGCGTTTTCATTTGGCGTCACATGCACGACAGTTATTTCTTGTGCTTATCCTTTTCTTTGTCAGTGTCTGCGTTCCGCAGGAGCGCTAATCCGACACTCACTGCTGAAACCGCAACAACGAATCCGACGCGAATGACGAGAAATGCGAGCGGTGGCGGCATGACGACCCCTGATCCTTTTGGCCCTCCTGACGATAGCACAGCGGTCAGAGCGTAATATTGACAGACATAGGTTTAGATTGCAATATGTTGCGGGACATTTAGCACACCAGATGGAGAACCTCGCATGGACCTCGTTGGTATGGACGTACGAGACAAACTTCGCAGACTCAAGCTTACGGTACTGTATCGCCCGGGCGGCACATGGCTCGCCGTTGAAGTCGGCAGAATCGTGAATGGCCTCATGACAGAGGCAAGTCAGCATCCGAAATTTCCCGAACATGTCATCTTGCTCGGTGAGTTCACCAAGGAAGCCACGCTGAACGCCATCCTCGGTGGGATCGCATACACCGCTACGACACTTACCGGGATCGACCACAAAGACCTGCCTTTCCGACCCCAGCTCATTTGACCGATGTCCGTATGCCCTGCCATCAGATCGATGGCAGGGCTGATTCTTTGCCGACATAGCGCCCGAGCGGATCCGTGCAATAATCGTCGCATATGGCACGAATACTTTTGGTGGAAGATGATCAGTTCCTCTCGTCGATCCTCAGGGATCACTTACGCTTGAACGGATACGAAGTCGAATGCGCTTTCGATGGCGATATGGCCGTAACTCGCGCGATCCAGAATCATTTTGATCTCGTACTGCTCGACATTCTGCTCCCGCAAAAAGACGGATTCGAGGTGCTCACAACGCTTAAATCAATGTCCGCTACACAACAGATACCCGTTGTTGTTATCTCCAACCTGTCCGATCAGGGTTCAGTCGATCGCATGAAGCAGGGAGGCGCCTACTCGTATCTCGTCAAAGCACACGTCACCCCCGATATCGTCCGAGACGAAATAAAGAAGGCGCTCGGCAAGTAGCGCGCCTATTTGCGTGGGTGCTGCCCGCGGTATTCGCTCCACAGTCTGTATAGCATCACGATCGCGGTCGCGACCCACACGAAGAACCAGAACGCGATCATCGCATCAACGTGCGGTTCGAGCATTTTCTGGATCGGATCTAGAGTTGCAGCGGGGTTACCGACCGTTTCCTGAATATCGACGAATGGTAGATCAGTGTTCATAGATCAATATTGATATGAGTTTCTGCGAGCGTACCCTGCGAGCGGTGCCTCCGGCGGAGTCTTGATCCAGTCGTTGTGGGAGAACGGTTTGTAGTCAAGTTCGCAGATCGATGCCTCATCAACGATGCGATAGAACGGTCCGCCGTTTATCGAGTGATCGAACTGCAGTTCGATCCGTTTCATGCCCGGAGCAGCACAATGTGCTTTCGCGCGGTACCAGATCTCGTATGGATCACAGCGATTCCATGCCGAGGCGGATTCGACCGTGCGGGAATAGACGGCGCCGTCGTTATCTGAATAGATAGACGTGTCGGTCAGACAGTACATACCTTCGCATTGCATACCGTGCCATTCGCTATCCACGGCGGCACCGGATGAATGGAATTTGGTCGTATATCGACACTGATGATTCGCCTCGAACATGAACATCCCGTAGCGATGACCTTCAAGGGTGAGGAACCGGTCCGGCGAGACAACAAAACCGAGTAATTGGAAAAAAGCAACACCGGCAATTACCGCCCATCCGACGACGGCTTTCTTGGTGAATGGTGTCGGGGTATATCGGTATAGTGGTCCGAACAAGATAAGCACGGGAAGAAGCGCAACCGAAGGATATGCATAGGTCACGAATATTCCCGAGTAGAGGTGAAAGAATGCCGCGTATACAAAAGCGATCCGTTGGAGGATCATATTCTTGGAAAGCAGGAACCATCCCTCAACGATCTGTCCGAAGATAACGATGTTCGTCGCGACGACAATGAGCGCGTCGGGGACGATCGGCAGGCCGTCCTTAAGCGCTGTGAAGTAGGTACCGAGGACCCATGCGGGAGAAAATTTGATAGTCGCCGACATGAAATACATGAACACAAAAGAGACCTTAAGGAAGTATTCCTTATGGGCGGCCAACAGCAGCACAGCTGTCAGTATCAGATGGTAGTAGTCATACGGACCGGCGACAGTGTACGTGAGTATGCCAAGCACGAGCACTTTCCACAGGAATAATATGAACATCAGCGCGTGGGCGCGGACCCATTGTTGCCTCCACATGCAAAAGACGATGTAAGCCATCATCCCGTAGAAGATCATGTAGATCGTTTGCTGCGAGTAGCCGTGCGGCACGGTGTGCAAGAAGTATAGATCGGTACACTTCTGAAAATACGGCCAGCAAACGGCTGTGCCATTTCGCGCCGCCTCCACCGTTATATTCGGTAGCTCGATCCAGTGGTTGAACGTGATGAAAAAATAGAACAGGCTCGCCCCGAACATCCACTGCAGGATCGGCTGCTCTTCGATCTCGCTCAAACTGAAGAGTCTGCGGTAGCCAACTGTAAATCTGCGGTAGAGATCTCGCATGGCACTGATGTGTACTTTGTAGCACGCCGGACGACCCTTGGGTCCCTGCACAGTTCATGCGCTACTCATGCCCATCCCTCATACTCCGGTATATAATCCGCTGACTTATATCTAACGCAATCACATGTATGCGATCAAAACTGAATCCCTATCTGAATTTTGACGGGACCGCAAAGGATGCAATGGAATTCTATAAGGCAGCTCTTGGCGGTGAGCTCACGATGAGCACTTTCGGAGAGGCCGGTATGACACACGAGGGTGGCGACAAGGACAAGATAATGCACGCGATGCTTGTGACCGAAAGCGGAATCACCCTCATGGCATCGGACACACCACCGGAATGGACACTGAACGTTGGGAACAATGTTTCGGTCTCGCTGAGCGGCGATGACGACGCAGAGCTCACCGGCTATTGGGAAAAGCTCTCCGCTGGCGGTACGGTAGATCAGCCGCTCGTGCAGGCACCCTGGGGCGACAAATTTGGTATGTTCACTGACAAGTTCGGCATCCGCTGGATGTTGAACATAGCCGCTGCGAAATAAACAACGAGTTTTCAGCACGAAAGCCGCCGATCCCCGGCGGCTTTCAATTTGAATGAGCTGTTGCCCTTACCGTGCTCGTGGCGTACGTGGTGTTCTTACGCTCGGTCCGCTCTCTCCACTACCCGAAGTCCCGTATGTGTTCGCGAGCGAACACTCGACATTCGATCCTTCACTTACCGTAAACTGGCCTTGCGCATTACACGCCCCACCCCAAGTCGCACCGTAGCCTGACGGTGCGTTCTGTACGACAGTGTACGTTCCCGGGGTCAATGAGCCGAATATGACCGTATTTCCAGAACCCGCCGGGCTCCCTGTGTCCCGCGTCCCGCTTTTGACCAGGTGCAATTTAAAATCCGACGCATTTGCGCTGCCACCCGAAACAGCTACGTTCACTCGGACGCTGCTGTATTCGACAGCGAGCGCAGTCTCGACGAACATCGATACAATAAGTATAACCACTGCTAATAGACTGATGATAAGAAGTATTTTGCTCCCCAGTGCTGTTTTCATCCGTTTATCGTATTCCTGAGCGTATGAAGCCGATGTGAGCCTCAGCAAATGAAACAAAAAAACAGGCGCCCGTGCGCCTGTTTTGTTCCACACTACCGCGATCTATTTATCCTCCCGCGCGAACTCCTCGAGCTCTGCCTCGGTCTCGCTCGTAGCGCTTTTAACGCCGTCGGTTGCAGCACCCGCCGCATCCTTGATCTCGTGACCGGCGAACTTCATGTCCTCCTTCGCTTTGTCGTATGTCATATAAAAATAATTAGCCGACTAATACAAGTATCGTAACTGTAGCTGAATTAACACAGGATGAATGAACGGTGTCTCTACTCACTTCGAAAGACGTTTTTTCAAGTGCTTTTTGTTGACCTCATGGAGTGCCACGATGAACAAACTTTCCGACCATCCGAGCGGTGTATTGTCGTTGAATTTTTCGGAATTCGAGAAGTAGAGTTCGGGGATCAGTCCGTCTTTCGTGACCGTCCGCTTCGCCTCATCCAGGAACTGCTCAGCCTTTTCCTTATTACCGATGTGAGCATAGATTATCGAAAGCCATGAAAGTCCGAACGTCCATTCGGCTTCCTCGGACCATCCATCCTCGTTGGCGTTGTAGTAGCGGTCGCCCTTGTACCGAATGACCCCTCGTTCGCGATGCAGGTGGTACTCAATATTCTCTAATATCTGACCGCGCTCCTCCTCCGTCACCACATTGAATGGCCAGATAAGGGACAGGAGTGCGAGGTCCACGAACTTCCCGGCACTCTCGCGCGGCATCATTATGCGGAGCGTGAGCTCCCCGCGCGCAATAAGCGCATCCGGCACCTCAATGCCTTCGATCCGTTTTGCAGACGAGAGGCCCGCGACACACGCACCGACAGATGACGCATGGATCTCTTGGTTCTCTTCCCACATACCTGAATCCGGATCGTGCCAGTATTCGAGCGTGGATAGATACCACACTAGTTTCTGGACGACCCGCCGATCATCATCGGTTTCGATGATACTTCCCTGTTTCTTCGCCTCCAGCTCCCCTAGTTTGAACAAAATGCATCCGACCGAGTCGTTCTGCTTATTGCCCCACTCCTCCCAGAATTCATCAAATGTCTGCGGATGGTAGCGGGGATGGATGTATTCGTGCGTATGTTCGGGCTTCCTGGAGATCGCGTGATCGATCTTGAATTCATGCTTTATGAAAATATCCAGGATTGCACGGTAGGTCTTTCGTACCATGTCGTCGTCCCCCACTACTTCGAACGCAAGGCATTCGTAGAAATTGTCACGCAACCATGCCTTGTCATATCCGGTTTCCGCCCCTTTGTTGGAGGCGGCGAAGAGACCTGATTCATACTGTAGACCCTCAAGGATCTCGAGATGCTGTGCTACCAATTTTTCGTACAGTGCGTGTTTTGCCATGCACCGATTGTACCCCGCACCACTTTCAAACAAAGGCCGCTTGTACACACTCCCCGCATGAGCACTGAGTCGTCATATTGACGAGTTCAGGTGGGACTCTGAAAGTGGTGCGGGATCGTACGTATGCACAGGCGTTGAATGTGGCCAAGTGGTACTATGCGCGCGATATGTACGGAAAAGCCATGTATGCATTCGCAGTCGTCGTTGTGATCGCGCTCGGTGCAGCATTCTTCGTGTGGCAGAGCTCGCAGAGCGCCGGAAAGATATACAAGAATTCCGTCCACAAATACGAACTCTCGTACCCTGCAGAGCTTGATGTTAAGGAATACACGGATGACATCGCGACGATCGGGATCGTCTCAGACGAAGCCGTCGACGGACGCGCTGACATTCGCGTGATCACGGCGCAGGGCGAGGCAGGGCAAACTTTGCAGGACGCGGTCGCGGACCAACTCAAGAATCTGTGTGCAGCAGACGGCCCCACCTCGTCGCTTTCGTGCACAGGTACACTCTCGACCGAACCTTACGCGACCGAGAACGGTGATGCCGGATTCGTTCTCATGCTGAATGCGGAACTCAAAGACATCACGAGCGGTACCGTGGAGAATATTCCGTACGGACCATATTATGTTCTCCCGATCACGACCTCTGCGACGATCAGTAGTGTTCTCGTGATCATGCCGCCGTTAAACCTGTCGGCCGCGCAGGCAGACGCAGAACTTCTGAAGGCCATAGCAGAAAGCGTATACCTCACGAAATAATATGCCCCTGCACACGAAGAGGCATTTGCTCTTGTTGTAAACTAACCACTACCATGCATACGCTCAGACTGAATATTTATTCGAGAACTATAGAAGCGGCATCGCAGAAACGATGCCTTTTCGTGTGAGGGGTATGAAAAAAATACGACGCCGGTTCGAACCCGGAAATTTCAAACTACAGGTCAGACGGTCCAAAACAGGCGGACGAGGCATGTTCGCACTCGAGAGCATCCCCCGCGGTTCGTGCATCATCGAATACACAGGTCGCCCACTGTCGGAGAAGGAGCAGGATAAGGACGGCAAATATTTCTTCTGGACCAGCTCCAAAACGATGATCGACGGTAATATTCCGTCGAATAAAGCCCGGTTCATCAATCACTCCTGCGCTCCGAACTGTGAGGTGGAACTCAAGAACAAACGAATCTATGTATTCACATTGCGCATGATCAAACCGGGCGAGGAGCTGAACTACGATTACGATACCGAGTACTGGGAAGCGCACATCAAGCCTAAGGGCTGTTTGTGCTCCAAATGCGTTCAAAAACGAGAGAAAGCTGCGGCAAAAGCGACGATTACAAGCCGAACACGCGTGTCCGCTTGATCGAATACGCAAGAACGGGAATTTTCAAACGTTCACCCGCGTCCTGCACGATCGAACGAATGTAGGTGCCGCCGGTAACGCGCGCACGATATCTGGCGACCGTGTATACCCCGTCGGGGAAATCCGCCCACGATGCGCGGACCAGATTCTCCCGAAAATCATTCTCGCGAGGTCCATGCTCATCGTATGCGAGCAGGCGCGTGCGTTCGGTCACGTCGGAGCGGATCACCGTGCCGGTCATCGTTCGTGAGCCGATGAACGCTACCGACCGGACCGTCATGTCGCGCACCGGTATGCGAATATCGTGTAATCGTCCTTCGAGCGCATGCCGGAACAACGGCACACCATCAACGGTCTTAGATGAATACGCCGGGTACGGCAAAGTAAAACTTCCCTCCTGCATGATCTGATCGAGTGGCACGCCCGGTTGCAAGGCCGCATACGATGTAATGAGACCGAGCACATCACCTGTGTCGGTCGACACGCCGAATAGGACCTCGAACTCATACTCCTTTTCAAGGCCCGTATACGCATCCTTGTTCTTGCACTCTTCACCGATAAGCAGAATGAGCATGCCCGTAGCCATGGGGTCGAGTCGACCCGCATAGGTCATTTTTTCGCGCGCGAGCTCCGGCCGTGTAGCGCGGTAGCGCTCCAGCGCCTGCAACGGAGTTTCCCCTTCTTTCTTTTCAATAGACACGTAGCGATCCATATTCTATGTATACTGAGCACATTACCCATTTCACCTCCCTATGTCACCCATTCGTATCCTCGGGTTCATATATGCAGCGGGATTTTTCTTTGTTGCGATCATGGGATATATCCCCCCGTTCGTAGATGAGAACGGCCTTTTGTTCGGCCTTTTTGCGCTCGATACCTACGATAACTCCTTGCACGGCTTATCCGGCGTATGGGCGCTGATCGCGGCCAGCATTTCCACGCGGCAAACAATATTGTTTCTTAAGCTGTTCGGTACGGTGTATTTCCTCGACGGCGCGATGGGTCTGGCGCTCGGCAACGCATTCCTGGATTTCGGTATATTTACCAACGGCATCGCTGATAACTCATTCATGACGAACTTTTTCCTGAATGTTCCCCACATCATCATCGGTGGCGTTGCTGCTATTGGCGGCTTCTTCAATGCAAGGATCGAGCGTGCTTTTCGCTAAATGAAACATTATTTCCGCAAAGTGGCAGCCCGGATCCGCGGTTCGCGCCGCCTGCAAATTCTCTCTGCGATACTCCTTGTGTCAGTGTGCCTCGGTATCTATGACCGGGTGACAATGTCATCCCGCACGATCGAAGTTGCCGTACCTGACACTATAGAGACGCCTGCGATATTCGAGCGGGGCGTGATCAAGACTACACCCCTATCCGCAGAGGAAAAGGAGCTGGTCCGCGCGGAATTTCCGGAATACACGTCACGACACATCGAGCAGACATACCTGACACTCCCCGAGTGGTATCAAGTGTATAGCTACAATGAGTTCGGGGACTTCTTAATGGCGGGTGGCCGACAATCGGACTTCCCGTTCCTTTCGTCCGCTGTAAACTTTTGGTCGTACTATGCGATCGCTGCGGACAGAAGCAGCGACCAGGAGTTTAACTGGCTCTACAATTTTGTTGATTGGGTCATCGGATTCAACCTCACATTCGAGTACGCAGTTAAAGCAGTCTACGAGAACACGATCGGCAGCATTACTCAAACACTCGCGGGCAGTGACACGGAAGCTGATGCATTTATCGCAGAGTCATGGAACAGCTACGCCGAGAGAATGTATCAGTACACCTGGTACCACTATCCCTATTTCACCGATATCGGCGGGATCTGGCGTGACACCCCACTCTTCGACAAACATTTTATACGGAACATTGAACGCAAGGTGGCGTTCACATTTTCCTACGCCATTAAGGGTACCTATGCCCGCGCATGGCTTCTCACCGCTGCACAGAAGGACAATCGAACACTGAGTATCGTACATACGACGGATAAGGGAGCGCTCGATGCGCCCGGAGTTGAGATCCTCAAAGATCTCGACAATGACAACTACCTCATTCTGACGGAGCGCTACGCGGGCTTTAAGAACAGTATGCTTGCTCTCATAGGGCGCGACGTGCGGTTCGTAGAAGTTATGGATCACGATGTCATTACGCTCTCGTATCTTTCGCGCGCCGAGACAGAACCGTTTCCGTATTCCGGCCTCGTTTCCCTTATCGACAAACGACAACTCTTTTTCAATGCACAGGGATTTCTATATCGGAATGTGCTCCAGGTACCGGTCGCCGACCTGCCCGAAGCGCTCGATGCTATCAAGACGTCAGGTTCACAGTTCGAAATGATCTATGACTTTTAGCGGGTCACGCCGACGGATCGTGTTCACACTTGTCGCAATTGTCGCGATACCGGTCGTGTGGCTCGCTACGGTCAACCTATTGATCGAAACAAAGGACGTCCAAACGACTGCTCCGGATGGCATTGCATGGACCATGGTCGGACCTCATCGCATCGCGTACCAAAACACGCCGAACAAGGGCGGGAGAAACGTCCTCCTGGTCGGTGGTACGACCGCATGGAGCGGGACATGGGAATACACGCGCAGAGATCTCGCAGATACATACAATGTATACGCCATCGATCTCCCACCATTCGGATACTCGATCGTTGATCCTTCGTATCGCTACGATCTGCAGAGCCAAGCGCAGTTGATCAACGACATAATCGAGTCACTCGCTCTGCGCGACGTCACGCTCGTTGCGCACTCATATGGCGCAGGGCCGTCTATGGAAGCCGTTCTGCGTGAGCCGGAGCAGTATCGCGAACTGGTCATTATCGACGGGGCGATCCATGTGGACCGCGAGACATCGGGCGCTCTTGCATATGTCGGCACGATCTTCAGTATCCAGACGTTTCGCTACGCTTTCACGAGTGCACTCGTGCATGTTCCGGGCTTTGTCGGGGCATCGATCAAATATCTTGTTCACGACAATTCGACCGTTGACGAATTCTGGATCGATACGTACTCGCAACCTCTCCGCAATGAAGATCAGAGCAAGCGGCTAGCTGCCTGGTTCTATGATTTCGTATTCAAGAACGGAACCGGACTATCGAGTACCGGTGTCAATTACGCATCCTTACGTGTACCGGTCTCCATCATGTGGGGTCGCGAAGATAATCTGACCCCGCTTTCGCAAGGCGAGTATCTACACTCCCTGATACCGGGGAGCACGCTTACGGTGATGGACGGAGTGGGTCATATACCGATGATCGATGACCATGCAGGCTACATGGAAATACTGCGATCGTACATCGCGAATTGAGTGATCAGCTTTTTGCGTAGGTCTCGTACCAGGTGTTGGTGAGCAACTCGTCGGGATCGTATTGTTTTTTTAGAGAAAAGAATGCATCTATCTCGGGATACGACGCGCGTAGCTGCTCTTTTGTGTAGTGCAACTGATACGGCAGGAAGAATCTGCCGTCAAGCTTGATGGCCAGATCGATAAGCTCCTGCGTCGTTTTTTTCATCGCACGGTTTCCTTGTTCATCTGTTGTCTGGTTAATGTAGAGTACGACAGAAAACGCTTCTTTCGGCGCGTACGTCAGGTATCCCCGCTCCTTCAGAACGACGCGTATCGATGCATTCAAGAGATTGGTATCGTTTGCGCGCATTATGTCTCGCATGCCATCGATGAATGCCGTCAGATTCTCACGCGGTACAAAGTACTCATGCAGAATATCTGTTTCTCGCTTAAGAGAATTCTTCAAATAGGGTACCGAATCGTGCATCGGTTCGTTCCGCGCCACAAGACACGCTTCCCCCATCCCCTGAGCCTGCTGCCTGCTGACCGAACACGATTCGATCTTCGGCTCAATGTATTTTTCTGTCCACCACCGCGCTGTCTGAAAAAAGCCGCCGTACTTAGAAAGGTTCATTACGAACCTCCTGAGTTTTACGCTCGATACCTCGCCAAGAGGCTGCAGTTCTGACGGCTCTATCTCGGCGTCAGAGCGAACGTAGCGATACACGATCGCCTCGTCGAGGAACGAATCGCCCGGCGCAGTCGACAGATGGGTGTACATGAGCCCGGTGCGTTCATCCGGCTCGATCTCTTCGTCAAAAAATTTCGGAAAGTCCTTGTAGCCGATAATGCTGCGGCCGGATTGGTAGATATCGTTCGGGACGATCTCGAGCTCCGCGTCCAGAATGACCCCGAAGAGTCCGTAGCCGCCGACCACAAGCCGGTACAGCTCCGCATTCTCTGTCCGGCTCACCCGGACGATATCACCGCTCGGCCGCATGACTCGTATCCACCGGATCGAATTCTCGACCGCGCCGGCCTGGTGATCCATACCATGAGCATTGACCGAAATTGATCCACCCACAGAAAAGATATCAGTCGATTGCATGGCTTTCACTGCGTAGCGCGGATGTAGCTTCTTTTGGATGTCGTGCCATGTGGCGCCGCTTTGCACGGTCATCGTCATGGCATCATCATTCACAACCACCGATCTAAAATTAAGCATATCGAGCACCACTGCCTGCGGCGCGAACGCATGTCCGCCCATGGAGTGTTTTACACCTGCAACAGATACTTTTTTATTATTCTCGCGAGCGTATGCAAGCGCACTGCGCACATCGTCTTCTGTCCACACTGCCACAACACCCGTTACGCTCGTCTCGTCGAGACAGCTTGCATCATTGAGTACCCCGCCCTTCTGTACCCACGTGAAGGGCGCAGTTTTGAGTGTGATATCTGTCGGCTTATCGGTTGTCGCATGGAGCGGCGTGAGCGGGTCGCACTCTTTATCCTCGCCGGGCTCCTTTACCAGATATGCCGTTTTGTATGCGGCAAGCGCGACCAGTACCGCCAGTGCCGCCACAAAGGCTTTTCCGCGCAACTTCATTAAAAAAGTATACCGCAGGACCCTCCACAAGCTCACCGGTCCGTGCATGGTCAGAGCCGGTCGGATCGCGTGATTTTGAGGAAAAAATCACCTCGATGTATACTAGCCGCAATGAAAGACGGCGAGATAAAGAACAAACTGTCGCCGGCACAAGTAAGTGTCATGCTGCATCGCGTGACCGAGCCGCCGTATTTCGGCAAATTTTGGGATCATTTTGA
>JAGOTU010000072.1 GCA_018061585.1 Minisyncoccota bacterium
CATCGGATTTGCACTCGAGAGTGTTCAGGCAGATGCGATCGTTCGTTATCGGCGCTTGATGGGCGATACTGTTTTTTTACAACGGGCACCGACGAGCACGGACAGAAGATCGCACAGAGGGCAAAGGAGGAGGGCCGTGACGTGCAGGAATACGTCGACCACTTTGCAGGGCAGTTCCGCAAGCTTCAGCGGGCTCTCGATCTCTCGTACGATGCGTTCATTCGTACGACCGACGAACGTCATATCAAGGCGGCACAAGAGCTCTGGAAACGCTGCGATGCAGCGGGGGATATCTACAAAAAGAAGTACAAAGGACTGTATTGTGTGGGCGATGAGGCCTATGTTACCGAGAGTGATCTCGTGAACGGTAAATGCCCGAATCATCCCAACATGGACCTCGTCGAGATCGAAGAAGAAAACTATTTCTTCCGACTGAGTCGTTACCAAGAGGCCATACTGCAGTACCTGCAACAGGAAGGCGTGATCGTGCCCGAATGGCGCCGACAAGAGGCGGTGAACTTTGTGAGTAAGGGCCTGGAAGATTTCAGTATCTCCCGCGAGACCTCGCGCATGGATTGGGGCATTCCTGTACCCGGCGACGACAAGCAGGTCATGTATGTGTGGTTCGATGCACTCACTAATTACATCTCAACGCTCGGGTGGCCGGACGATGCCGAAGGTTTCTACAAGAATTTCTGGGAAAAAGGGGAGACATTACAGATCGCGGGCAAGGACCAGGTACGATTCCAGTCGATCATGTGGCAGGCTATGCTCATGTCTGCGTCGCTCCCCGCGACCGATCGCGTGCTCTACCACGGGTTCATCACGAGCGGGGGACAGAAGATGTCAAAGAGTCTCGGCAATGTCATCGAGCCCTATTCGATCGTCGATGAGTATGGAACAGACGCGCTGCGGTACTTTCTCCTGCGGCACATGCACCCGTTCGACGATAGTGATTTCACCATGGAACGATTCAAAGAGTCGTACAACGCCGATCTTGCCAACGGAATCGGTAACGTAACGGCTCGTATAATGACGCTCGCCGAAAAGAATCTGGACAGCGCAGTGACCCGACCGGAACCGGTGGGATTTTCGTCTGAATATATAGAAGCGTTCGACGCATACGATTTCAACAAGGCTGCTGCATATGTAATGGAGCAGGTACAAACGATCGATCGAAAGATCTCTGAGACAGAGCCGTTCAAGCTGATAAAGAGCGATCCCGATGCAGGGAAGGCGCTCATTGCTGAGCTTGCTACCGAACTCTATGGCATTGCGCGACTTTTGAATCCGTTCATGCCAAAGACGAGCGACGCGATCAAGGCGGCCGTCCTTGCGAACAAGAAGCCTGAGAATCTCTTCGCCCGCAAAGACTAGTTATGAAATATTTCGATGCTCATACGCATGTGAATTTTGTTGCGTACAAGGATGACCGCGACGAGGTTATCGCCCGCGCAAAGGATGCAGGTGTCGGCATGAATGTCGTCGGTACACAGCTCGACACGTCGCGTGAGGCGGTGGCACTCGCCGAAGCACATGATCATATCTATGCGACGATCGGACTGCATCCGGTTCATACCGCAAAGTCGTATCACGACGAGAAAGAACTTGGTGAGGGCGGAAAAGAATTTACCTCACGTGGCGAACAATTTGATTCTGCAGCGTACGAAGCGCTCGGTAAACATGAGCGCGTGATAGCGATCGGGGAATGTGGTCTCGACTACTATCGCGTCGAAGAGAATACAAAGGAGGTCCAGATCAAAGCGTTCGTGGAACACATCGAACTGGCCAACAAACTCGGGAAGCCGCTGATGCTGCATATCAGGAACGCGTATGAGGATGCACTTGAAGTATTAAAAGCGCACACCAAAGTCCAGGGTGATGTTCATTTCTTTGCGGGAGACTGGGACACTGCGAAGAAGTTCCTCGACATCGGATTTACGCTTTCGTTCACGGGGGTCGTCACGTTCACTCACGACTACGACGAGGTCGTCAGGAATACGCCGCTCGATATGATGCTCTCCGAAACCGATGCACCATACATCACACCGAAGCCGCACCGAGGAAAGCGCAACGAATCTTCGTATGTTCCGTACATCGTGAATGCGATCGCGGGTATACGCGGCGAGGACGAGGAGGTGGTGCGAGCGCAGCTGCTCCAAAATGCCAAGCGTGTGTTCAATATCTGAACTCCTTTACTCGCACGGCTCCCTGTGGTTTATTCCGTCCAGAGCAGATTGATCACAATAGAGAGGGATGTGAGATGAATCATCAACCGGGTTCAAATGAGCTCTATATGCGACGTTTGTGGGGCATGTACGAGCTCCTCAAGGCGGACGGGCTCGATCTGGATATGACGCGAGGGAAACCCTGCGACGAACAACTGATGCTCTCGGAACCGATGCTATCGATGACCGATACTCATATTGATGGTCTCGACTGCCGCAACTACGGCTCACTCGGGGGATTACCCGAGATGCGTGAGCTTGCTGCGCGTTATCTGCAGACGTCACCGCAGAACACGCTCGTTCTCGGCAACTCCAGTCTGTGGCTGATGTACAGCGTGCTCGCGGAACATATCCTGGAAGGCAGTATCAAAAAGGGCGACAAGTTCCTCTGCCCATCCCCCGGATATGACCGTCACCATGAGACCTGTGTCGGGCTCGGGATCGACATGATCCGGGTACCACTCAAAGCCGACGGTCCTGATATGACGGTCGTCCGCGAGCTCATCAAAGATCCGAAGGTAGTTGGTATGTGGTGCATGCCGAAGTTCTCGAATCCGACCGGCACCGTCTACTCGCAGGAAGTCGCGCGTGAGATCGCGACGATGAAGCCGGCTAACAAAGGCTTCATCGTCATGTGGGACAACGCGTACGCGGTCCACGATCTCGGAAACCGACCTCTGGCCGTGCCGAATATCTCCAAGCTTGCGCAGGAGGCGAAGACAGCGAATCGTTTCTGGATATTCGGTTCGTTCTCGAAGGTCACGTTCGCGAGCGCGGGACTCGCGATGCTTGGAACGAGTCCTCGAAACTTCCAGTGGTACATGAAGCGGCTGTCGATCCAGACGATCGGGCCCGACAAGCTGAGTCAGCTTCGGCACCTCCAGTTCCTCAAGAACATGACCGGTGTGCGTACGCTCATGCGCAAGCATAGCAGGATCATCGCGCCGAAGTTCCAAGCGGTGCACGACGTTCTTGAGAAGCATATCGGCGGGAAGGGAGTTGCGGTATGGAACCGCCCCGAAGGCGGATATTTCATCTCGTTCGACATGATCTCCGGAAGCGCAAAGCGTACCATCGCGCTTGCGGGGAAGGCGGGCCTCAAACTGACCCCCGCCGGGTCCGCATTCCCGTATGGGAATGATCCGGATGACCGTCACATCCGCATCGCGCCGACATTTCCACCGCTTGCCGACGTGAAGAAGGCAGCACAGGTGCTTGCTGTGTGTGCGGAACTCGCGCATCGCGAGTTACATCCACAAACGATGCGTCGATAGCTAGATCTTTTGCACCTGAATGGCCGCTTTCTGAGCGGCCATTTTGTTTTGCTTGCAAAAGCGGCAGGGGACCTTAGTATTCGGGAATGAATAAAAATATTGTGATCGTGTGTGTCCTTATACTCGCAGCAGGTGGGCTCTATGCTTACTACAGCGACGATCAGGCGTTCCGCTCACAGCAAATGCCGCAGTTTGCAGCAGAAACGGCAAGCTCAACTGTGTCTGAAACTGCTCCTACAGGCGGTGAAGGTATAGGTAAACACTCGGTCACATGGAAGTTCGAGAAGGTCGGCGAAGATACAGCGACCGGCGCCGAACAGACCAAGGTCACGGTGGTCTGGGACGGCAAAAGCCACGACGCTGGCACCTACATGGGCTCTTGTGCAGAGCTCGACGGCTCAACCGGCACACTGAGCGAAGGCGAGGTTTCAGGAGCGCTTTGCTGGTTCGCGGGGGCGGGGGATGAAATCGGCGTATTCAATGAGAATGGGATCTTTGTCCTGAAGCACGGTGAGCAGCAGGAGCCGAGTGCCGAGGCACAGGGCTTCCGCGGCAATTTTAAGACCCTCCTCACGCTCTAGGGCGTGATTTGTGGCTATTTTCTTGCCTCCAGGGGGGCGCTGTGTTAGAGTGCCCCCACAAACGACAAATGAATATGATAGAGACAGAAGACACCGTGCAGACCATTGATACGACCGCAGAGGATGCGGCAGCGACCCGCATATACGAGGTCGGCTATCATATTCTTCCGACAGTAGCAGAGGAAAACGTCGAAAAGATCGTCGGGGAGATCCGAGGGATCATCGAGGGTGCAGGCGGCTCATTCATCGCTGAAGGCGCGCCGGTCCTCACAAAGCTTGCATACGACATGGATTCCCGAGAGGGAGACAAATGGCAGAACCACGATCGCGGCTATTTCGGCTGGATCAAGTTCGAAGCTGTCGTCGGAACCGCACTCACCCTCGAGGACGCTCTCAAGGCTCACAAAGGGATTCTTCGCCACATCGTATTCCGCACCGTCCGCGAGGAAACACGCGCACGATTGAAGGCCCCTACACTCCGCGAGGTCAAGCGCACCGACACCATCAAAACGACCGCAAAGCGCCCCGACGAGGAAAGCGCACCGGTTTCTGAGGAGGATCTGGATAAGGCTCTCTCCGACATCACGACCGACTAACTATGTATCTCAATAAGGCAATGCTTTTCGGAAATCTGACGCGTGATCCTGAATTGCGCGCGCTTCCGAGTGGCATGAATGTTTGTAATTTTTCTGTTGCCACGAATCGCACCTACAAGGATCGCGACGGCAAGAAGCA
>JAGOTU010000011.1:0-12925 GCA_018061585.1 Minisyncoccota bacterium
ATATAACGATGCGGAGAGAGAGGGATTCGAACCCTCGATACCTTTTGAGTATGCCGGTTTTCGAAACCGGTGCTTTCGACCACTCAGCCATCTCTCCAAAGCTGACAGTACGTAAAACTATCACACTTTCTAAAACCAGAAAAATGAGCTATATTCTGAGCCATTGGCCCCATCGTCTAACGGTTAGGACGCCGGCTTTTCAAGCCGTTAATCGGAGTTCGATTCTCCGTGGGGTCACCAAACTACACACTCACGCGTCTATGAGCGAAATTATCCATACTGGCCACAGGAAAAGTTGGGTTTGAATATGTGGAATTTGAACCCTTCGGTTTTGAGTTACTTAAGAAGGGTGTTCAAGTTCCCTAACGATGTTTTGAGCCTAGCTGATAACGAAGAGCATAAAAAGCGCTTCGCTGTTTTATACAGTCATTTACTGGGAACTTCTGCTACTTTCTATTCGTGGAAAGGTTTACAGAAGAAAGACTACGAGCCTCTGTATGGCAGAGCGAAGTACTTTTAGGGGTCAGTCCTGATTGCGCTTCAAAATGAATGGGTAATAAGTATTGCAAAGTGCTTTGAAAAATCGAGCTACAGCGGACGCAATGAGGTTATTTCCGTACATGCGTTATTAAAGCACTACCTTCGAAAGCACGCGGACGCTAACAAGGCGAATAAAGTGAAAGCGCTTCTCAAAAAGCATGAGAGGGTGATTTCTAATATCTATCAATTACGTCATAAGCTTGCCCATATAGACGCTAAATATTTTGACAATCCGTCAGGATTTTTAAAGAAGTACCCAGTCGATTACGGGGAAGTTGAGGATTTATTGGCAGACTTTGCAGATTTACTTTCCTCACTCAATCCAGAATCAGGAATCGGATACTCGTTGGATAATTTCGTAAAAACTCCAGAATGGGAGGCCGTGCGCGCGATGGATGAGATCAGTTTTTATGTCCAAGAGGAGAAGAAACACTTAGACAGATTCTCTGCAGGCGAGACCGACGACCCGTTCCTGCTGCCTAGAAAAAAGTCATAGATTCACAGCAATGTGCGATATTTCTATCAAATTCTGAATAATGGATTTTGAGTTCGGTATCGTTAGGGTCACAATTTACACAAAACCTGCCCTGCGACAGGCTGTTGTGATTTTGTGACGGGCGGAGCGTTGTGAGGCCAGCAGGCTGAAAAGTGAGTCGGGGCCGACGACAAAATCTATATGCCTCCAGACGGTGTATTCTTAACCCATGGAGACAGAAACCAAAAAACAGGTGCTCTTGCTGGACGACGAAAAGTTGCTTATTGAGATATATAAGGAGAAGTTAGATCAGAGTGGCTACGATGTTAAGTGTTTTTACTCGGGATATGACGCGCTCGCCGCACTTCGCGGCGGTTACAGTCCTGATGTAATGCTGTTCGATATCACAATGCCCGACAGCATGAGCGGGTACGAATTCCTTGAACAGGTACAGAACGAGAAACTCATACCGGACTCTATAAAGATCGCGCTTACGAATCAGGGTCAGGATGGCGAGATCGGCCGCGTCATGCAACTGGGCGCGGACGCACACTGGCTAAAGTCCCAGTTGTTGCCATCCGAGATCGTGCAGGGGGTTTCGGATCTTCTTGCTAAAAAATGACATACGACCGAGGACTGATCGGCAAAAGGATCGCGAGTGGGGGAGATCGTCGTGTATACCGCTACGGGATAAACAACGTGATCAAAATTTCCAGTCTCCACTTTCTGACAGGGGACAAGCTGCATCAGAAACTGGTGCGTGATTACCATGTCTGTAAACGCTATATGCCGGAATTCGTCGTTGACACGCTTGATGTTACGCAGGATGATGGCAAGCATACCGAGATACAGCCGTTCATAGTTGGGGAACCGTTACGCCGAGTACATTGCGATCGACCATTTGTCCGCGAGCAGCTGCAGCACATCGTGCAGATCGCACAGCGGATGGAGGACGATGGATACCCGCTCATTGATCTCGTCGGGCATCACGGAATGATCGGGAACCAGCTCAGTAATATTCTGATAGATACAGATGACCGACTGCATATCGTGGACACCACCCTTTTAGAAGGACGATCCCTCGGTCCGGTGGGCATCGTTCTCGATATCATCAAGCCGCTCATACGATACAAACAGAGCTACCTGGTGAAAAAGTTCTTGCGATAGTTGCGATATACTGATCCCATGATCCTACTGAGCGCTCACATTGTAGGCGCGATCGTCACGATAGTCGTTTCGGTGTACGCGCTCGCTATTGTCGTTCGCGGAAACCAGGAACAATTCCCGCTGGTAGCCCTCTTTCTTGGGGCGCTCGCAGGATTTGAACTGACGACGGGAGCGTTGCTCGCGGCACTCTCGCCAGCGGTCACTGTCGTATCCGTATGCGACAACATTGCACTCTATCTCGCGCTCGTGATCACTGTTGAAGCCTCAGTATTCTTACGGATGCACAACCGGGACCGATTTCCCATGCAAAAGACGCTGGCGTCGATCGGCGTCGGTACAACCTTTTTAATGATAGGCGTAGTACTCGGACTCTAATGGCGCAGCTCGGTATAGCGGGAGTATACTTGCGTTCATGAACTGGTACCGGCTAACCCTGGTCGCGCTTTTTGCGGTTACCTGGATCCTTACTGCGATCAGCCCTTTGGACCGTCAGACATGGCTCGTCGAGAACATTCTCGTGGTTCTGTTCGCATGTATCCTCATCTTGCTTGCGCGGTATTTTAAACTGTCGGACGTCTCGTATACGTTCATAACAATATTTCTCATACTGCATCTGATCGGTGCGCACTGGACATATTCACAGGTGCCGTTCGGGTACTATCTGCAGGACCTCATAGATGCCCCACGCAATATGTACGACCGCGCGGTCCATTTCTCATTCGGACTTTTGATGGCGTATCCGATCCGAGAAGTGTTCGTGCGTGTTACAGGCGCCAAAGGGGTGTGGGGATACTATTTTCCGCTTGATATCGTACTGTCATTCTCCGCTATGTACGAGATCATTGAATGGCTGACCGCACAGATCGCAGATCCGTCGACCGGCATAGCATTCCTCGGCTCACAAGGTGATATTTGGGATACGCAGAAGGACATGGCGGCAGCAGGCGTCGGTGCGCTCATCGCGGTGCTCGTTGTGCTCACGATCAACTACATATACAACCGCAAGCTTGGCTCTGAGATGCGTGAGAGTTTACGTATCAAGGATCCGAACCCGCACGGTGAGGAGAGTTTCTGGAGCCGCTCACCGTTCGTTTAGCTATTTCACAAAGTCTCCACTCGAAGGATATACCCCTTGAGATATATAGCGTCCTTTCACTGCTCCAATTGACACGTGGATATATATAAAATACTTCATCTAGAAATCCGTATCTCACAGGGTATACTTTGAGCCCTATGACGGATTCCATAATCGACGTTAAGAACCTTACAAAAAAGTACGGCGAATTCACTGCTGTAGACGGAATATCGTTCAGCGTGAAGCGCGGCGAAACGCTCGGTATCTTAGGGCCCAACGGTGCGGGTAAAACAACAACGCTCGAGATGATCGAGGGACTCAAGACCATAACATCCGGGACCGTTCACCTTGACGGCAAGGATGTCGCCAAGGAAACGAATGTGGTAAAGGCCGAGATCGGTGTCCAGCTCCAGGCATCGAACTTCTTTGAGAATTTAAATCTGATCGAGCTGATCGAGACGTTCGGTTCGCTCTACAACAACCGCGTTGACGCTATGCAACTCTTGGAGGAGGTAGAGCTTACTGACAAGGCAAAGAATCAGGCTAAAGAGCTCTCGGGCGGTCAGCGCCAGCGACTCTCTGTCGCGATCGCGCTTGTGAACGATCCGAAAGTGTTGTTCCTCGACGAACCGACGACCGGGCTTGATCCGCAGGCGCGTCGCCACTTGTGGGACCTGGTCAAGAAGATCAAGGCACGAGGTAAGACGATCATTCTTACAACGCACTACATGGACGAGGCCGAGGTCCTCTGTGACCGCATTGCGATCATGGATCACGGCAAGATAATCACCCTCGATACGCCGGAGAATCTTATCGGAACGCTTTTGAAGACCGGATTCAAGAAAGAGGCTATTCCACAGCCGGCGAATCTCGAAGACGTGTTCCTGCATTTTACCGGCCACGCCCTTCGTGAATAGTTCGACACGCTCACTACAAGTAACACAGACCTATGTTCACCATTCTCAAACTTATACAAGTCGAGGCGAAGATGTTCATCCGCAACCGGCAGGCGTTGTTCTTCACGCTGTTCATGCCGCTCTTTATCATGCTCATTTTCGGATACATCGGATTCGATAAACCGCAGAAGATCGATGTGGGACTTGTCGTGCACACACCGAACGAAGAAACGCTGCAATTCGTGGAGGCGGTGCGTGAGTTTCCGACATTCAGCGTGCATGAGAACACGCTTGAGGCCGAGCGATCCGAGCTCGACGAGGGGAACCGTGCCGCGGTCATCGATGTGCAGGACGACCTCTTGAGCGCAGGGCAGCGAGAGCCGAAGGACCTCACTGTATATACGAACGCAAGCAAGGCGGGCGAGGCGCAGGCGGTCGTGAGCATACTCAATCAAGCCATCTACCAGATGACACTCGAGGCGAGCGGACAGCAGCCGATCGTTGCGGTCGTCCCGGAAGAGGTGAATGCACACGATCTGCGATACATCGAGTTCCTGCTGCCGGGCCTCATTGCGCTCTCGATCATGCAGATGGCGGTGTTCTCGGTCGCATTCGTGTTCACTCAGTACAAAGAAAAAGGTGTGCTCAAGCGTTTGCTTGCAACGCCGATGCGTCCGATACATTTCGTACTATCGAACGCCATCGTGCGACTGATTGTTTCGGTCGTGCAGGCAGCGATATTCATTGTTATCGGACTGGTGTTGTTCAAGGTGCAGGTCGTCGGTTCGTTCTTCCTGCTCGCGCTCGCTGTCATTCTGGGGGCGTTCATGTTCCTCGGACTCGGATTCACGATCTCCGGCCTCGCCAAGACCACGGATACTGTTCCGGTGTTCGCGAACCTGATCGTATTCCCGATGATGTTCCTGGGGGGCACATTCTTCGCCGTCGAGAATATGCCGGGATGGCTGCAGGTCGTCGCGAATGTGTTGCCGCTCACGTATTTTTCGGATGCAGTACGCGAGATCATGACGAAGGGTACCGGGCTCGCGGGGATTGGCGGAGACTTGATCGGCATGATCGTCTGGTCGGTCATCTTGTACATCCTCGCGACCTTTACGTTTAGAATGCAGGAGCAGGATAGTACCTGACCCCGGCGCTTGCGCTGTATACTAGCCCCATGAAACAGGCGACACTCTGTTATTGCATACGGGGCAACGAGATCCTCCTCGGTCTGAAAAAGGTGCGATTCGGAGCCGGTAAATGGAATGGCTATGGCGGCAAAGTTGATCCGGGGGAAACCAACGAAGAAGCGGCGGCGCGTGAGCTATTCGAGGAATCCGGGATCGCGACCGATCACGGGAAGCTCGAGAAGATAGCCGATATTCAGTTCTTCTTTTCCGGCAAGCCGGTGTTCCAGTGTCATGCCTATATTGCTCGCGAGTGGGACGGTGAGCCGGTGGAAAGCGAAGAAATGGCGCCGCGGTGGTTTGCGATAGATGCGATGCCACTCGAGAGTATGTGGATCTCTGACGCTGCCTGGTTGCGTGAAGCACTTTCGGGTTCTCCTATGGCGGGCACCGTGTATTTTAACGACGACGGCTCGGTGATCGAGCATATGGATCTTCGGAAGACCTCATTCTAAAACATATGAATATTTCTCTTATCGGTATGTCGGGAGCCGGAAAGTCGCATATCGGCGCTCAAGTTGCAGACGCCCTTGGGCTTACATTCACGGATGTGGATCGGCTTCTCGAAGAACTTGCAGGTAAGCCGCTCCCGCAGCTCATTGAGGAGTTGGGCGAGGACGGTTTTTCGCGCGTCGAGACTGCTGCCACCGAAAAGATGTGCGAAGGCACTGACCTGCTCATCTCCACGGGAGGCAGCATTGTGTACTCTGAGAGCGCAATGGAAACACTTCGCGAATATTCACGCGTGATCTACATGCGGGTTTCGAAACCGACGCTATTGAAGCGGATACAGCGCGACCGCACGCGCGAGACACGCATCATCGGGCTTAAGGAAAAGTCACTCGATGAATTGATCGATGAACGCACCCCGTTGTACGAACAGTATGCGCATACTGTGATCGACGCAGAGACCGGAGGCGAAGAGAACATCGTTGCGCGCATAGTCGAGGCAGCATTGACACGCTGAGCGGCTCTGCTACTTTAAATACATGCAGGTACATACATCAATGATGATGGCGATGACACATCCGCACGGCGGCGTTATTCGTACTGCATAGATCCCAAAATACATACGAACAAACCCGCCGTCCGGCGGGTTTTTTGTTTGTGCAGTTCTTTCCTGTTTCAACGGAGGCTCGGATGAGGCACGAGGTCGTGTCCGATACGGCGCTCACTTCGCTCGCTCTCCGTACATGGCGAGCACGAGGCGGGCATTTGTTCCCACTGCGTGTGATATCTGTCGCGCACGTAGTGGTGGTCACGCTGCGGCTGCTTGATATCAGGGAGTCGCTCCACTGCGTCGGTTCCTGGACGATCAGTGAGTACGGAGATGTCCCGGACGCGATCCGTCTGATCGCAGCGCGGGATCGTGATTATGCGGGGCTCGTCTTTCACGACCGTGTCGGAGCAGACGGCTGCTATTGGGAGCTCGTTGATCCGTCCACGCTCGCGCCCGCGAGGATGTTCTCGCGGGATTGGCGTGCCTCGTACGGTGCGGTCTGACTGCCGGGTTCGAATGAACCCGGCAGTTTTCTTGTGATAGCATGTCGGGCAATGACGAGGAATTTCAATTCACTGCTCGCAGAAACTCAGGCGGTGAAGAAGCATCTCTGTGTCGGACTTGATCCTGATTTCGAAAAAATACCGGTACATCTACGGCGGCTTGGTGTACGGGAAGGACTCCTTGCGTTCAATCGCGGCATCGTTGATGCGACCAAGGAGATCGCGGGCTCGTACAAACCCAATACGGCGTTCTTTGAGGCATATGGAAGTGAGGGATGGGATGTTGCAAAAGAGACCATTCGCTATATTCGAGAGCACGCACCCGAGGCGGTCGTTATCGCCGATGCGAAACGCGCGGACATAGGAAATACGAATAACGGATACATCGAAGCGATCTTCGGAGATCTTGAAGCTGACGCGATCACCGTGCATCCATACCTCGGGTCCGAGGCATTGCGTCCGTTCCTTGATCGCTCGGATAAGGGCGTGTTTATTTTGTGCAGGACATCCAACCCGGGTGCGAGCGAGATACAGGACCTGGACGTTGGCGGAGAACCTTTATATCTTCACATCGCTCGCCTGGTCAATGACGCTTGGAACACAAACGGCAACTGCGGACTCGTGACGGGAGCGACATATCCTGAAGAGATCCAGCGTGTTCGGTCCGTAGCGCCGTCACTGCCGCTTCTCATACCGGGCATCGGCGCACAAGGAGGGGACCTGGAGGCAACAGTGCGCGCCGCGCGCGGGGGTCGGATGCTTATCTCGGCATCGCGCTCGATCATGTATGCATCCGCGGGCGAAGACTTTGCCGAAGCGGCAGAGCGCTCCGCACAGGAACTTCATAGGTCCATTACCAAAGCGGCAGTAGTATAGTCTGAATACACAAACATATATGGATGAAGCCGGAGTATTAGATATATTGCAGAAAGTAGGCGCGTTTCGTGCAGGACATTTTGTCGGTGTTTCGGGGCTGCACCTCGATACGTATGTCAATAAAAATGCGATGTATCCGTACACGCGGGAGATGTCTAAACTGTGTCTCGAAATCGCGAACAGATTCAAAGGCAGGAACATCGAGGCGGTCGTGGGGCCCGCGACCGGGGGCATCATCCTATCGCAATGGGTTGCATATCATTTGTCCGAACTTGAAGGCCGAGAGGTCTATAGTGTGTATTCTGACAAAGACGCTGACGGGTTCGTCATCAAGCGCGGGTATAACGAACTGATCAAAGGAAAGAACATCCTCGTCGTTGAGGATCTCGTAACGACCGGCGGATCGCTCCGCAAGGTTATCGATGTTGCCCGGACGGAAGGGGCGAATATCATTGCTGCAGTCGCGATATGCAACCGTGGTGCCGTAACGCGAGAAATGGCCGGGAATCCGCCGGAATTCATGTCTATGCTCACTGTCGAGCTCGATCAATGGCCGGAAGGCGAATGTGACCTCTGTAAGCGCAATATTCCGATCAATACGGATGTCGGTCACGGCAAGGACTACCTCGCTAAAAAGGCCGCAGGAGCTGCCTAAAAACTACGAAAAAGTCTCACCCCGGCTTCATGAATGGTGGTGATATACTGGTGCATCTAATAGCGTTTTATCGACTATAAATTCAAATCTATGCGAAATCTACTTTGGGTCATCGTTGCAATCGTACTGATCGGCGGAGGATACTGGTGGTGGTCAATGTCGGATACGACGACCGCACCGGTGGACACGAACGCTTCGTCAGCTGCACCGATCGTCGCTACGACAACGCCAGAAGCTGCCGTGACAACTCCTGCTGCAACACCGACTACAGTAACTGTTACCTACGATGGCAAGGCGTATTCCCCGGAAACCGTTACGGTGAAAGTGGGAGACACGGTTCAGTTCAAGAACGCATCAGGCAAGAACATGTGGGTCGCGGCCGATGAACACCCGACGCACACAAACTATGACGGCTCGTCGCGATCCGTTCACTGTGCGACCGACTTTACCGGCGAGAAGCCGTTCGATCAGTGCAAGCCGGAAGCTACAGACTACTCGTTCACATTCACCAAGGTCGGGAGCAACGACTATCACGACCACATCAATCCTTCTGCCCACGGTGTCGTGACCGTACAGTAATATGTCGCGCGAATCGTATGCAGAGCTAGTTCTCCGCATCGGTCTTGCGTTCGCGTTCCTGTATCCGCCCATCAATGCGGCATTCGATCCCAATGCGTGGATCGGTTATTTTCCGCCGTTCGTGCGCGGGTATGTGGATGACATGATAATGCTGCATGCCTTCGGGGCGATCGAGGTGATCATCGCGCTCTGGATGCTCTGGGGCAAGAAGTTATTCTGGCCGGCTTCAGCTGCCTTCGTGATGCTTGTCGCGATCGTAGTGATGGACTACACGGAATTCCAGGTGGTATTCCGCGACCTTTCTATCGCAGCCATTGCGCTGTACTTCTGCGTCAAATACCGACCGGGCGGAAACGACAACGTATAGGTCCGAAAAGAAAAAGCCGGGGAAACCCGGCTTTTCTTTTAGTGGACCGCTACGGTGCCTCGGTGTACGAACATGTAAATGTCTTCAAGGGCTTTCACGGCGTCTCCTGCTGCGATGTTGTTCTGATGGTATACGCCATCAGTAATGTCGCCGGCCGCCCACACACGCGGGTGTGATGTGCGCTGCGTGCGCGGATCTACCTTGATCTGCCGTACTTGATTCATATCGAGGCTATCGCCGATCCAGCCGGTGTTCGGCAATAGTCCGATCTCTACGAACACGCCGGTGACCGGAAGTAGTGTCTCTGCGCCGGAGGCATCCTTGTACTTGATACCCGACACGAACTTGTCTCCGACGATCTCGCTCGGTGCGGCATTCAGTATGATCTTGAAATTCGGCTTTGACTTAGCGGCTGCGACCGTGATTTCGTCGGCGCGGAATGTTTCAGTACGGTTGAGGAGAGTGACGCTCTTGCAGTACGCGAGCAGCTGGAGGGCTGTCTCGAACGCGGCATTGCCCCCGCCCACGACTGCGACATCTTGATCCCCGAACAGAGGGCCGTCACAGGTGGCGCAGTAGGTGAGTCCCTTGTTATCAAATTCAGCTGCGCCGGGAACCTCGAGCTTGCGACGTTGTGCGCCTGCTGCGATCAGGACGGACTTCGCCGAGTAGACGGTGCCGCTGTCGATCGTGACCTCGACGTGGTCGTCAAATGTCACAAGCTTCGTCGCAAGCGCAGGAGAAACGACCTCGAGGAATTCGCCCTTATAGGTCTCCACGTGCTTTTTAAGAGCCTCTGCGAGGTCCGCACCGTGAATGGCAGGTGTTCCGATCCAGTTCTGGATCTCGGCGGATACAATGCTCTGGCCGCCCCATTCAGATGTGATCTGAACGGTTTTTAACTGCTTTCGTGCCGCGTAAATTGCGGCTGAGGCACCCGCAGGGCCGCCGCCGATGATGATGAGATCGTACATAGTCTTCTGAGAATAACACGGCCCGCTTTCGCGGGCCGTGGATAATGTCGGTATTATTTTCGTCGGAGGAAGGACGGAAGGCCACCCCAGCTGTCGTCTTCGTCAGAAGATGATGAAGGTTCAACGGACGTGTCCTGAATGCGGACCTCCGGCTTCTTTTCTTCGCGCATCTGTGCCTTTTCGGTCGCGAGTGCGTCAATTATTTTCTTTGGTTCCGGTCGGGGAATGGTTTGTACCGGTGGTACATCTGAATCCTTTCCGCGGGACGGAATAACGCGCGTAGCAAATGTTGCGCCGGCGGGTCGCGGAGCTTGCTCCGGGAAACCGGTTGCGATCACGGTCACGCGTACCTGACCCTTCTTGAGCGATTCGTCTGTGATAGCGCCGAAGATGACCTTCGCCTCCGGATCGATGGCTTCGGTGATCACGTTCGCGGCATCTTGAACTTCGAGCATGCCGAGGTCATCGCCGCCTGCGATCGAGAAGAGTACGCCCTTGGCACCAGTGATGGAAACTTCGAGGAGCGGGGAATTGATAGCTGCTCGTGCTGCGTTCTCTGCGCGCTTTTCGCCGATAGCCGTACCGATGCCCATGAGAGCGCTTCCGGCGTTCGCCATGATCGCACGCACGTCGGCGAAGTCGACGTTGATGATACCTGTCTGTGTGATGAGGTCAGAGATTCCCTCGACAGCCTGCTTGAGGATGTCATCGCACATTGCGAACGCGTTCTTGATACCGGTTTCGCGCGAGACGATAGCGAGGAGTTTGTCGTTGGGGATTATGATGGTCGCATCGACCGCCTTTCGAAGTTCCGTAAGACCGGCCTCTGCCAATCGAATGCGCTGCTGACCTTCGAATGCGAACGGTCGTGTGACGACGCCGATGGTAAGTGCACCGAGTTCACGTGCGATCTTAGCAACAACAGGTGCTGCGCCGGTACCGGTGCCACCTCCCATGCCGCAGGTAACGAACACCATGTCGGAACCCTTGATGGCATCCTGGATCTCTTCACGTGTCTCTTCGGCTGCCTGCTTACCCATATCCGGGTTCATGCCCGTGCCCAGCCCTCGGGTGAGGGTCTTGCCAATGTGGATCTTGTGCTTAGCTTTTGACTTGTGGAGGTCCTGTGCGTCGGTGTTCACTGCGATGAAATCAACTCCCTGGACGCCGGTCGCAACCATGTGGTTGACCGTGTTTCCGCCCGATCCGCCGACACCGATAACTCGAATTCGTGCGAATGATTCTACTTCGGGCTTCACTTGCTTTGACATAGTGGGCACATCATAGCATTTATAGGATATGGGCAACGTTGACGCCCTCTGTCAATTATGTCTGAATTACGGCCTAAAAACAGACCAAATGCGGCACCGAGCCGCATCATGAAGGGGTGTAAATATAAATATTTTATGGAAGCAGTGAGCGGAAGCTTGCCTTGATCGAATTCCATCCGCCGCTCAGTACATCGCCAAGCGTTGTACCTTTGTCGGACGCATCTTCTGCGAATGCCCAGCGACACAGGCCGTATGCGACCGACCACGTCGCGTCAGTGGATGCTGTTCGTGCGACGTTTGCCATTTGTCCGACTTGTGAAGGAAGTTTGAGAACTGATTTTGCAATTTCTGTAGCGGAGGCCGAGCCTGAACCGCCGCCGGTAAGTACGATACCTGCGGGTAAAAGTTTTTGACGGCCGATCGTTTTCAAATGTCCGTTGATGAGTGTGAACATATCTTTGAGTCGCGCGCTCACGATCATGTCGGATTTCTTTTGCGGGATATCAGCACCGGTCACGCCACCGCGCTTCATTTGTTCTGCTTCGGAAAGCGGCAATTGGAACTGCAGCGCGATGTTGTTGGTGATATCGCCGGAACCTACAGGAAATACCTTGAGCGACATCGGCGTATCGTTGTCGAACACAATTATAGAAAGTGTTTCAGCGCCGATATTAGCCAAACATACGCCTGCCATTTTCTGCGCTTTGGTGAGTGATACGAGGCTTGCCGCGAGAGGGGACGCCATCACACTCTCTACTTCCACTCCGGCGGCTTCAACGGCCTCGATCAGGTCGTCGTGGTGCTGAGACAGGAGTGTGATGAGGAGGGTATCAACAGAAAGCTTCGTACCCTGGAGATTCGCGGGCTTACCGAAGACCTTATTCCCATCGACACGGTATTCGAGCGGGATTGTATGTATGACGACCCGGTTCACGAGCTTAGGCGTCGCACGCTTTTCGCTGTCCTGCATGGCGCGCTCTATATCGCGCTCCGTCACAACGCCGCCTGATTGAGTGAGCGTTACGTCACCGGTTGAGCGAATATCATCGAGGCCAACGCCGCCGAGCGCGAGTCGTGCGCTTTTGACCGTGACCTTGGCTGCGGTTTGTGCGCGCATCAAAGCTTCGCGCACAGAGCGGGTTGCCTCGGCGCGATCAACGATATAGCCATGGCGCATGCCTTTGGAAACGGCGGTGCCGGTACCGATTATCTGCATCGGCGCCTCAGGATTTTCTGCGGGTGCGGCAATAACCACCTTCACGTTGAAGGTTCCGATGTCGATACCGGTGTAAAAAGTCCGCATTGTAGGCGAAGTATACCGCGATACGCCCTCATTTACAGCGGTATTTTGTGTGGGTAG
>JAGOTU010000011.1:13025-18425 GCA_018061585.1 Minisyncoccota bacterium
CTGCGGGTGCGGCAATAACCACCTTCACGTTGAAGGTTCCGATGTCGATACCGGTGTAAAAAGTCCGCATTGTAGGCGAAGTATACCGCGATACGCCCTCATTTACAGCGGTATTTTGTGTGGGTAGTGCTCCGAAATCACTGTGGCTTTTGGAGCCGGGTATTTTTCTGGTGAAAAATCCCTCTATCTCGCCCCGTCGGGCTCCGAACGCTCCAAAAATCCAAGTGATTTCTCCGTGTGGAGAGGGATTGGTCAGTCGCCAAATTCCCGAAAAGTACAGTGACGCTCCGCGTATGTCGCCGGGTGGTTAGTTGAGCTTGAAGCGGCGCAGTATGTTTTGCTCTTCGCGTTCCATTTTGTCTGAATGATCCATGCCTTTGAGGTGGAAGAGCCCGTGTACGTATAAAAGTGCCGCGCGTTTTACGGTTGAGATCTCCATGGAGCGAGCCTCACGCTCCGCTTTGCGGATATTGAGAAATATCTCGCCGTCGTACTTCGCGAGCGGGAACGACAGGACGTTTGGGTAGTACGTCTTGTTGCGGTACTCCTTGTTCATCCGCTGTGCGAGCCTATCGCCGCATACGACGACTGAAAGTGTGTACTTGGGGCCAAGGACCGCTCGTGCCATATCTTCAAACGGAATCCGCGGCACTTTGCCGCGAACGGTTACCTTAATATCTGTTTTTGATTCGGACATAGGGCGTTTTCAAGAATGGCCAGATGCTAGGCGCGGAGAAAATGTCTTGCGAGTCGTATTGATATACGGTGAGCGAGACATAGAGGCTCCGCAACAACGCAGATGGCCATTATCGAAAACCGCCCGCTGTTAGCGGGCGATGGGGGTGTTTTCGCCGAACCGTGCCGGTCCTGAGTTCGTGTTCTCAGCTGCCTTGTTCGCCTGTGCCTGGCTCTGGTTGGCATCACGGTTGTATCCGCGGCGGGTCGGTGTCTCTGCGACCTTACCTTCCTTGATGAGCTGCTTGAAGTCAGCTTTTCGTTTGATGAGTTTGAGAGCGCGCTTTTTCTGCACCGATTTGGATGCATTTCGCTCGTAGTAACGGGTCTTGCGGGAGTTCTTGATGAGGCCCGTACCCTGAACACGGCGGCTGAACTTTCGAATAACCGCGATAGCGGATTCGTTGCCGACTTTGGTGACTTCTGCGTTGATTGACATGTCGGCGGAGAATACCAATAAGGCGGTGTTTAGTCAATGAGGGATTCGTGCCAGTATTGACGTATGTTTGAAATCGATGCATTGTACAGTCCGGCAAAAGGAGCACTTCGATGGAAAACGTTCGCTACAGCGGATCGCTGCAACAGTTCAACAACGAGATTCTGCGGATCGGCGGGTCGCCGTATGGCACATGCTGGCAGATCGCCACATGTGAAATGAAACGGCGCGGGCTCGACAAGGCGCACGTGCTTGAGTTCGGGTGTGGCGAAGGTCACGCATCACAGATCCTGCTCAGAGGCACCGACGTGACGATGGATCTGCTGGATATCAATCCGCAGATGCTGGATCGCGCACGACAAGACCTGTGCATGTTCCACCACCGCACGAAATTCTTTCAGGCTGACGTCCATGATTTCCTGAAAACGGTCGGTCGCGGGCGGCGCTACGAGGTCATTTTTTCATCCTTCGTGATGCACAATTTTCCGCGGTCTGAACGGCAAAAACTGCTGGCGGAATGCCATGCTGCGATGTGGCGCGGTGGGACATTCATCCTGAATGACTCGATCCCGGTAGATCATGGTGACGAGGAAATGCTCAGGCGTCAGTTGCGCCGGTACCGATATCTGCCGGAAGCCGTACGCGATGACATCATTGAGCATGTCACACAGGACGCGCAGCCCCCGTACTACATGCCTTCTCGCCAGATCCGCGACGATCTGGAGGACGCAGGGTTCAAGAACATCACGCTCGAAGACCGGGTCGAACGCGAAGCGTTGATCTTTGCGAACGCGTAAATACCAATGGCGCGGCACCGAGAGTGCCGCGCCATCGAACTTTTTATAACTTTGACTAAATACTTGGCGAGAGGGCCTTCCAGGCACCCATGCGGCGTCGACGCAGGTAATTCGGGAGCTCGTCCACCGGAACGGCATCCTGGGAGTTCGTTGCGACCTCACGCACGAGGATAGTGTTCTCCATGGCTTCCTTGTAGCCCATGATGAGGATGTACGGGACGGCCAGTTCCTTTGCCTTGATCATTTGTTCGCCGATCTTGTCGAACAAGAGCGACTGATGAACGGGGATCTCCGCGCGGCGGAGGCTCTCCAGCACCATAAGTGCTCGTCGTCGTGCCTCAGGCCCAAGATGTGCGAAGTAGATGGACGGGAGTGCACGGTTCTCGCGCTTGAATTTCGTCTTACCGCGGATCTCGCAGGAGATCGAGATCATGGCTGCCGGAACATGTTTCGCTGCAAAGCGCGTCGCAAGGGGATCGTAGCGACCGCCGAATGCGAGTCCGACGCGGCCGCCTGTCTCTTCGTCAGTGGACGATATCTCGTAGAGGGAGTGCGCCCAGCAATCACGGCTGCCGAGCACGTGCGGTGAGAGTTCGTAGGGAAGCCCGAATACCTCGAGGTATTCCAAGAGATCCCAGAACCGACGACGCTCATCTTCGGTCAGGTATTCCATTGATTGTGGTGCGCGCGGTGTTGCAGGGTGACCTTTTTCGATCAGCTGCACGAGTGTGCCGAGCGGATCGGTCGCTGCGCGAGGACGCAGCGTCGGCGAGATGGTGTCGATGTGTTTTCGCAGGTACGAGCCGATATCGCGCACGAATCGGTTCGATGATTCGTGTGAACCGATATTGTTGATCGAAAGAACCCGCTCTTTGACGCCGCTCTCGGTTGCGATCGTATTTGCAACAACAAGCAGGATCGCCTCTGCGATCGCCGATTGCGAACCGAGCACGTGTAATTCGAAGGCCATTGACGGTCCGTCGGCCTGTCCCGGCGCCATACGCCATGCAAGCAACGTGCCTTGTTGAGCGCGTGCGACCGACACGGCACGTCGCGCGACGGATGCGAGTGCACGTTCATCACGACGGGCGAATACGATCTCTGTTTCTGTTTTTGCCTGCTGTATCTTCCGTGCCCCTTCTTCTTTCTCCTTGGTCTGACCCTTCATTTCGTCCATTGAGACGAATCCGTAATACTCTGCGATCTTAATCGCGTTCTGCAGGAACTCCGCAGTATTGGCGTGTCCCGTATCTTTCAGTCTGATCATAGTGCGCGCTATGAATTATCGTTTGTAATGGAAGAGTCGTCGAAGTGAACTGTCCCCGGAAGAATGCTTATTTGATCGAACGGAAAGAGTCGAAGCAGTGCGCGTCCGACGATGTCCTGTCTCGGTAGGACGCCCCACGAACGCGAATCCGCGGAAACTTTGCGGTTATCTCCGAGCACATAAAATTGATCCGGTCCCAGCGTTACCGACATGTCGGTCGGTCCGCCGATGTTCTCCGGTAGGAGATATGTCTCGTCGAGTTCAAAACCCTGCGGATGTGCGG
Organism: Minisyncoccota bacterium; assembly: GCA_018061585.1. Taxonomy (GTDB): domain Bacteria; phylum Patescibacteriota; class Minisyncoccia; order Phycocordibacterales; family UBA2100; genus UBA10103. The sequence continues at coordinate 16,544 of JAGOTU010000011.1, forward strand.
CGTTCGTGATGATCACCTTCGGACCCTGGAGCGAAACTGTTTCTCCGGGGAGGCCGATGACTCGTTTAATGAGAGCGCGAGAGGTGTCCTGGGGCAGATCGAGCACGATCACGTCGCCGCGCTGCGGTTCACCGAACCCGTAGGAGACACGATCGATGATCAGATAGTGATAGTCATAGAATGTCGGGACCATCGATGCGCCGGAAACTACATATGGTGCCGCAATGAAGAAGCGAATGAAGAAGGCGAGGCCGAGAGCGACGATCGTGTAGATCACGAGCGATCGAGTGGACGATGTATCCGATGCTACAGGGGTCTGCGGCGCACCGTTTGCTGTCGGTGTGCTTGTATCGTTTTGGTGGAATGTTTCGTTCATAGCGACAACATCCACTCGGTGAGTGAGATTCCATCAGAAACGTATCTAATGGCATTCATGTGCGAGCATCATACTCTGATGATGCCGTTGACACAAAGTCTTTGGCATCGCTTGGCAGAGAATTTTGCAAAACTGTGGATAACTTTTTTATTTTTTCAAAAAAATGTTAGACAAAGCGTGAAATATTTTGCAAATCATTTTTTTACGGACGTTTTCCAAAGACCATCGAATATCTTTCGGAAATTTCCGGCCATATGAGCATTTACGATGTGAACACCGACCAAATTATTCTTCTCTATCGACAGTATCGCTATCGAATCATCGATTATATAGAGGGCATAGCTCTGGACAGCTGCTTCAGACGGAAGAAACCTGTGCTCGTGATCCTTTTGGACCTCGTAGTACCTCGACTTACTTCTTTCGAGCGGGGACGGGTTCACGAGGAGCTTGGTTTTCATCTTTTTTTCCCGCTTCCAGCGGTCGATCCGTTCATGCCATTCTCCGGTAAAGACAAATTCCCATTCGGGACGCCAAACGAACTCATCGCGAAGGAGATAGCGGGTGGTACGCGCTTTGGCATTACGCATCATTGATAGGTATATGCGCTTAAGACCTTCCTGCCCCTCGAAAAAGACAGTGTGGGGGACAGCGTTGTCGCTCCTGCCGAATGAAGCGAGTGCCTGCTTGAGGGACGTGACGGTCCGCATGCGCTTTTCAGCCTCGTCGAGATCCTTTTTTACGTGGCGCTCAAGCGCGTCGGGATCCTGAGCGATAAATTGCTTGACGTTGTTCTTGTAGGTGGTGGCAACGAGACCTTTGGAGATAAGAGAGGCGAGTGAGGTATACACAGTGCTCCTCGAGCGGGCACAGTGCCTGGCTATCATGGTCGCGTTCATGGGCGAGCGCACCGCGAGTGCAGCATAGACAGCAGATTCGTTCTTACCGAGCCCCAAGGTCTCTATTTGTGCAGCGAGGTCTTCCATAGGCATTGTTGTCGTAACTGTACGACAGCTAGGACATTTGTCCATCTGGGTCGATATTACATGTGGGCAATCACAGGAGGTTCATATGCTTGCACTGCTCGATTGGGTCGAAGAGGAACTGCCGGACCTGCTTTTCTTTCAACGCGAAGCGTGGAAAGATGTGTATGTTGATTACCACGCGCCGTTCGTGGAACGTCTCTGGAGACCGTGGAAGAACTATCGTCTCTATTTGCACCGCATCTTGCCGTGCGCATCGAACGAAGCTCTGTTCCATCCGCATCCCTGGCCCTCTGCAATGAAGGTCGTCTCGGGTAGCTACGAAATGGCGATCGGGTACGGCAGCGGCATGCGAGCACCGCCGCACGCGGCGAAGGTCATATTGCCGAAGGGGTCAACCTATGAAATGACCGAGCCTGATGCATGGCACTACGTGCGACCGATCGGAGGACCGAGTCTATCGATCATGGTGACCGGAGAGCCATGGAACAGGGAAACGCATAAAAGCCCGACGCCCCTCTCGCCG
>JAGOTU010000073.1 GCA_018061585.1 Minisyncoccota bacterium
ATTGATGTAGCATCGGCATTTTGCATCACGTACTGCATCTATCTGGTGGCGTTGTGGGCATTTGAGAAAGAGCATGCGATGTTCCTCGAGAACACCACTGTATGAAAAAGGGTATAGATCATATCGGGATCACCGTCTCCTATCTTTGTTTCGACCGTGCAGGGAGGCTTTTGCTCGGTAAGCGCGGGAAGAATGCCCGCGACGAACATGGCCGATGGGACAATGGTGGCGGAGCCATGGAATTCGGTGATTCTATAGACGTGACCCTTCACAAGGAGATCAAAGAGGAATACTCGGCGGATGTCATCGAGAGTATTTTCCTCGGCGTGCACGACGTGTTTCGCGAACAGAACGGAGTACTGACGCACTGGCTTTGTGTGATGTTCAAAGTTCTTCTCGATCCGGATTCGGTCGTGAATGGGGAGCCGCACAAGATCGATGAGATCGGATGGTTCTCGCTCGATGCGCTCCCGGAACCACTCCATTCTGATCTTCCAAATACGCTCAAGCGTTACAAGATGCAGATAAGCGGCTGATATACTCCTGCGTATGGATCAGGAGCTGAAGAACCGACTCGATGTGATGGATCGGAAACTGGAAGCGATCTTCGTTTCAGCGGAAAAGACACGGAAATATTTCCTCATTGCGATGGTCGTGTCACTGATCGCATTCGTTTTGCCGCTTGTTGGACTCGTGTTCGCTATACCGTCGTTCCTATCGACATACGGTCAGTTGCTCAGCATGTAAGCGGGGCTGGTGCTGTCCGTCAGATGATATTATGTGCTCAATTAATCGTCTTTTCATATTCTTATGACACCTTCAGAACAGGACATCGCTCGAACCAATTACTGGATCCGCATTGCAGGCGCTACGGCACTCGGATTGCTTGCGGTCTTTCTATTTGTGGCGTCTATCTACGCGCTCAAAAGTGTGCGCTATATCGGCAGTGGTGTGTCTGCATCGAACACGATCAGCGTAAGCGGGGACGGGGAGGTCTTTGCGGTGCCTGACACGGCGACATTCAGCGTAACCGTACAGGAGCGCGCGAAGGATGTAGCTACCGCACAAACCGCTGCGACCAAAAAGAACAACGACATCATCGCGTACCTGAAGGCTGAAGGGGTAGAAGAAAAAGACATCCAGACCGCTGACTACAATGTGAACCCGCAATACGAGTACACCAACGGCTCCTGCACGAGCGGATACTGCCAGCCGGGTAAGCAGACCCTTATCGGGTTCGAGGTCACTCAAACGCTCGCCGTAAAGGTAAAGGACACCGACAAGGCAGGCGACCTTCTCTCGGGTGTAGGCACCAAGGGTGCGTCTTCGGTCTCCGGACTTTCGTTCACGATCGACGACCAAGATCAGCTCGAAGCTGACGCACGAGACAAAGCGATCGCAGATGCGCAGGCAAAGGCAGATGTCCTGGCGGAGTCACTCGGCGTTACCATCGTGCGAATCGTCGGATTTAACGAGAGCGGCTACGAGCCGTACGCATATGGGCGGGGAGGTATAATGGCCATGGATGCTGTGAACCAGACCAAGGCGGAATCAGCTCCTTCACCTGAACTTCCTGTAGGACAGAACAAAATTACTTCCAACGTGAATATCACGTACGAGATCCGATAACCATATATCCATATATGAGCACCGTAGAGAGAAAGCGCGCGGCACACGCTGCGCGACTGTTAAAACTTGCAGCTAGTTCGACCCGGGCATCGATATTGTTCGTGTTGTCACGCCATAAGCAGTTGGCAGTCCAGGATATCGCCGCAGAGCTCGACATGACGCATTCAGCCGTAAGCCATCAGCTCGCGGTCCTCGCAGGTGCTGACATCGTGACCTCGAAGAAGTCCGGACGCATGATGTGCTACGCCATCTCCAAGAATCCGCAGGCAAAAGCGCTCGTAAAATTCCTCACGACCGTAAAATAGCTAAACAAAAGCTGAAAGGATCGCGCAGTAGAGCCCCGTAAGGGGCTTTTCTGCCGATTTAAAGAGGCAGAAAAGAGACGGAGGCCGACGGGTAAATTTCGACTTAAACAAAAGCTGAGAGGCTTCGCGGCGATTTAAGGAGCCGCGAAGGGCCGGAGCCCGCGTGAGACGGGCGAGGCGGGGCCGCGGGCGGACTCAGCAGAGTACGACCCGTGGCTTTTAAAATGTCCTTAGCTTGACTCAGTAAAAAATCAGTAGTATTATCGATTTTAAGCCCCGGAAGGGGTTTTAAAATTGTCTAATTTTTAAGCAATAAATCCCGTATGTCGCTATTCAGCTATTTTCAGGAGACACAGGCAGAACTTCGCCACGTGGCATGGCCGACTCGCACACAGACGATCGTATACACGGTCCTTGTCGTGATCATTTCATTGTTCATCTCGCTGTACCTGGGATTGTTCGACTATATCTTTACCTCCACACTCGCACGTCTCGCAGGTGTAGCCCCCGCACCGGCACCGACCGAACAGACCACTACACCGTCCGCGACTTCGACCGCAACGACAACACCGATCGAATTCGAACTCCCGACCGAATAAGAGGATCATTTAATCAATAATCATTTCGTCATGGCAAAACAAACATACGGAACGGAGCGACAGTGGTACGCCGTACACACCTACTCCGGATACGAGGACGCAGTGGCACGAAACCTGCGCCAGCGAGTCGAATCATTCGGCATGGGGGACCGCATCTTTAATGTAGTCGTTCCGACCGAGAAGAAGATCAAGATCAAGAACGGGCGACGCACCGAGACGAAAGAAAAGATCTTCCCGGGCTACGTGCTCGTGGACATGGTCGCGACCGATGATGCATGGAGCGTTGTACGCAATACTCCGCAGGTCACCGGATTCGTAGGCACAGCCAACCAGGCAGTACCGCTCGAACCGTCCGAAGTCGAAAAGATCCTCAAGCGAACAGATGGTGACGTCGTACGACACGCCATCGACCTCGGTGAAGGGGATGCGGTGGTTATCATCGACGGTCCGTTCAAGGATCTCGAGGGTAAAGTCGGCGAGATTGACGAAGAGCGAGGAAAGGTTAAGGTATTAGTTCCTATGTTCGGGCGAGAGACTCCGGTGGAGCTCGAGGCGGATCAGGTGCAGCGTGTCTAAAATAAAATTATGGCAAAAGAAATAACAAAGATCATCAAATTGCAGATCGCGGCCGGTGCTGCGACTCCTGCTCCGCCGGTTGGTACGGCGCTTGGCCCTGCCGGCGTGAACATCGGTGAGTTCGTGAACCAGTTCAACAACCAGACTCGCGCTATGGCAGGGAGCATCCTCCCGGTTGTCATGAACGTGTACAAGGACCGAACATTTACATTCATCATCAAGAAGCCGCCGGCCTCACGGCTCGTGTTGAAGGCGATCGGTAAGGAGAAGGGCTCCGATAAGCCGCACTCGACCAAGATCGCGAAGCTCTCTCAGAAGCAGCTCGAAGAGATCGCGACCGAGAAGATGGAAGATCTCAATGCGCTCGATATGGAGCATGCAAAGAAGATCATTGCAGGCACTGCCCGCTCCATGGGTGTCGACGTCGACACGAAATAATCAAAGAGGTAAAGAACAACCCCGCCGAAAGGCGGGGTTGTTCTTTTGTTGGATGTAGAATGCTCATATGATCCGCAATGTGCACATCGTGGCTGCGACATTTATCTTCCTCATGGGGAGCGTGTTCTTTCTGGTCTTGAGAAATAACGATTGGGGATTCGTCGTACTTTTCTTTGTTGGGCCGCTATGGCTACTTTATGCCCTAATTTCAGGACTCATTCACATTGTGCATGGTTCACGAAAAGCGGTGCTGCCCGTTGGGTCGGGGCAAGGCAATATCAGTGCGGTGACTCTTTTCATGCTATTGGCGACGTTGCCTCTGTGTTTCTTTATCTACTGGATACAACTGTCCGATTATTTTCGAGGCTGTTTTTCTTCCGGACCGAACGGACTGCATCCGAACATGTGTGTCTTTGAGCCGCTGATATTTATGATAGAAATATTTCTCGGAATGATTGTGTTATGGGGTCTCGCACGACTGATCCGTCGAAGATAGCGGTAGATAGTTGCTTTTTGGGACGCGCAGGAGAATACTGGCCCGTATATGAGGACCAATACACTAATCGTATTCGAGGGTATCGACGGTTCGGGGAAGTCCGTGCAGGCGAAAATGCTCGCTGACCGCTTGAAAAAGCAGGGGCATCAGGTCACGAGCTTTCATTCACCGCGCTACGACCGTCCGCTCGGCAAGATGATCAAAGACGCGCTTCATGGCAAGCACGGCGACTTCCGCAATCTCTCGCCGTACTTCTCTGCGCTCCCGTACCTGCTCGACTTCGCGACCATGAAAGACCAGATCTTGTTTGCGCTCAAGATGGGATTCGTGGTGTCCGATCGGTACATCCCGTCCACGCTCGCGTTCCACGGAGCCAAGCTCGATGGGACTGCTCGCACTAAATTCGTTAAGTTCGCATCCGAACTCGTTTATGGCGAAGCAGGATTACCAAAGCCGAATCTCGTGATCTACCTTAAACTCACAGAACAGCTCGCCAAGGAGCACATGGATGATTCCGGTAAACCGCTCGACCAGCACGAACGGGACACGGCGTACCAGAAGCGTGTGGCGGATGCCTATGCGATCTTCGCCCGCGACAAGAAGGTCTGGCGAACAGTTGAGTGCAGAGAAGGGGAATCCCCACAGGTGATCCATGAGCGCGTCTGGGACGCCATTTCTG
>JAGOTU010000074.1 GCA_018061585.1 Minisyncoccota bacterium
CGGTCGTAACGCCTACAAAGCCGAGCATAACGGGCTGGCTTAAGGGTCTTATTTCGACCGCATCAGGCATGTCGAATTAGTTCCGCGTGTAAAGAGGACTTGACACGTTGACGAGCGTGCGTAGCATAGGCTGTATTCATGGCCGAATATGTCACTAACCGTGTCAACGAATTCAGAACGAATGTCGGTATGACGCAAGAAGATCTGGCGCGGAAAACCGGCGTAAGCCGACAGACTATTATTGCAATCGAGAAGGGTAACTATTCTCCGTCGGTTTTACTCGCACTTAAGATCGCCAAACTATTTAAAACCTCCGTCGAGGAGGTTTTTTCTATTTCGTATGCCAAATAAACTTGTTCCGCAGGTCGTTTCGTTAGGTGCGCTCTTGGTCGCGTCATTCTTTCTGATCGATCCTCTGGATATCGCGATGCCGGACAACGTCCACATGGCGATGCTCGCCGGCGTCGTCGTTATCGCAGGAATCTTTACTGCACTTGTGCTTTCCGAGGGTGGTGGAGACGAGCGGGATGAGGCGCATCGCGCGTTCGCCGGCCGCGCGGCATTTTTTGTGGGGACGCTCATACTTTTGCTAGGCATAATCATGCAGACTCTCCAGCATGCACTCGACCCGTGGCTTGTGTATGTGCTGGTTGGTATGACGATCGGCAAAGTTGGTGCGCGATTCATTGCGTCCTCTACCCGGTAGGTCTGCTATCCACATCTGATGTAAAGTTAACTTGACATCATGTATGTCGGGGATACACTTCATGCATTACCTAACAAACATTCTATGTCTACAAACAAAATAGTGATCGCGGTTATCGGGGTAGTGGTTATCGCCGGCGGCGCATACGCGCTCGTGTCGAGTGATCCCATGATGAAGGAAGAGGGTGCAGCGATGGTGGCACAGCCCAAAGACACGATGCAGGGTGCGGACGCCGCATCAGATGCGGCGATGATGAAGCCATCCGATGCAATGGAGAAGTCCGATACCCCTATGATGGATGACAAGCCTGAGATGATGGATGACAAGTCCACAATGATGAAAAAGGGATCGTATGAGGCGTATGTACCGGAAAAACTCGCACTCGCAGAGAGTGGCGACGTCGTACTGTTCTTTCATGCTGCATGGTGCCCCATCTGCGTAGCTCTCGAGAAGGATATTCTCGCGCATCAGATCCCGGATAGCCTGACGATACTGAAGGTGGACTTTGACACAGCGATCGAGCTCAGGAAGAAGTACGGCGTCACGCTGCAACACACCTTCGTACAGGTGAAAGCAGACGGTACCTTGGTTAAAAAATGGAGCGACGCGAATACGCTCGCCGACGTCGCAAAGCGGGTACAATAAAACCATGGCGCTTCTCGTCATCTCGTTCATAGCAGGTGCGCTCACTGCGCTTGCCCCATGCATCATTTCGCTCTTGCCTATCATTATCGGAGGGTCACTCTCCGGCGATCGTTCCAATAAAAGGGCGTTCGTGGTGACGGCATCGCTCGGGGTCTCGGTTATCGTTTTCACGCTCCTGTTAAAGGCGTCGACCGTACTTATAGATGTGCATCCGCAGACGTGGCAGCTGATCTCCGGCGGGATCGTGATCGTGCTCGGTATGGCTATGGTGTTTCCGGCGCTCTGGGACAAACTGCCGTTCCTCAATCGCGTGAACCGCGATGCCAATAAGCTTGTCGGCGTCGGCTATCAGAAGCAGAGCTTCAGGGGAGACATACTTGTGGGCGCAGCACTTGGCCCGGTATTTGCGAGCTGCTCACCGACATATTTCCTGATCCTCGCGACCGTCCTCCCGGCAAGTTTTGCACTCGGTCTGGTGTATCTGATCGTGTATGCGCTCGGACTTTCGCTCATGCTGATGCTTATTACGGTCGGCGGCCAGAAGATGCTCGATATATTCGGTGTGGCATCGGATTCATACGGATGGTTCAAGAGAACGATCGGCGTGCTGTTCGTGATCGTCGGACTCGGCATCGTTTTCGGTATCGACAAGAAGATCCAGGTAGCACTCAGCGGCAGTCTTATAGACACATCGAAGATCGAACAGTATCTGCTCAAGGATCAGATATCGGACGGGCTGCAACCGGATAATCCGGGCGGCACACTGAACACGACACCGATGCCCAGCTCTGCCTCGACCACTGTTGAGCAGTCTGTCCAGATGAAATCGACGCTGTATCCACGAGCTCCCGAGATAACGCAGCCGAGCGGGTTCGTAAACACTGACGGACGGGCCGTTACGCTCTCCGAATATCGCGGAAAGAAGGTGGTCCTCGTCGACTTTTGGACCTATAGCTGTATCAACTGCATCAGAACGACACCGTATTTGGTCGCGTGGTACGAAAAGTACAAGGACGAGGGGCTGGAGATCGTGGGGGTGCACACGCCGGAGTTCGCGTTCGAACACCTGATCGAGAACGTCTCCAAGGCGGTGGGTGAGCGCGGTATCAAGTTTCCGGTCGTGCTTGATAACGACTACGCGACGTGGAATGCATTCAAGAACCAGTACTGGCCACGTAAGTATCTGGTCGATATCGACGGATTCATCGTGTACGACCACGCCGGCGAAGGTGCGTACGAGGAAACGGAGGAGATGATACGAAAAGCACTCGCCGAGCGTGCCGAACGATTCGGCAGGACACCGGTTTCGTCTGACATGATCTCCGGCGATGTGCAGGCAGTTAAGCCAGATTCGCGTATCAATTCGCCCGAGATCTACTTTGGCGCATGGAGAAACAATAATTTTGGCAACGGGACTCAGAAGAGCGAGGGCGTCCAGGTGTTGAAAACGCCAAAGCCGATGCCGCTCAAGAAGAATGTGCTCTATCTATACGGAACCTGGGACATCAAATTCGAGTTCGCCCGCAACACATCCGCGAACGCAGAAATTACGTTCAACTATGACGCGAAGAATGTATATATGGTGGCGCGCGCCGAGAAGCCGGTACGCGTCCGCATTTCTATAGATGGCGAGTTCAAACAGGAGATCACTGTCCGCGAGGATAAGCTGTACGACATTGTGATGGGTGAGGACTATGGCGAGCACGTACTGGATATCAAGATCGTGGACCCCGGACTCGACGTGTATACGTTCACGTTCGGTTGATCGGGCATTGGAGAGTTATCCACCCGGCTATCCACAGTCGAATACCCATTTATACACACGTTACCCACAGGTTTTCACCAAATAACGTCAAGGTGTCACCTTGACAGGGGTGTGTGCTTAGATCTGCTCGGCGGGAGGTGTCGATGGTAGTTCCGGAGCGGGAGGCGGAAGTTCTTCTGGTGGAGGTGGGGGTGGTTCTTCTGCGGGCGGCCTCGGCACGGATTCCGTCGCGTCCGGCTCTATCGGTAGCTCAATCGCTAGGTCGCTTTCTGCTTGCGCGGGTATATCGGTTTCATCAGTAGGAGGTACAGGAATGTCTGACGGTGCGTCACTCGGCGTCTCTTCTTGTGTGGGATCGAGACCGGGTTGCTCCAACGCAGGCTCGTCGATCGGTAGTTCATCACCCAGCACTTCGTCCTCCTGTGTGCTCGCAGAGAAGAAGCGGGCATTATCGATGAGTGGTTGCATCGGCGCGCCCCATTCACCGGCACCGAGAATATTTTGTGTCGCTTGTTCCGTATCGCGGAAAAACGAGAGTGTACTTGCGGTACCTCCTGTTGAGAGAGAGATCACGGCGAAGACCGCGATCCCAGAGACGGACGCATTTACATACTGACGGTGCGACACAAGGCGGCGGGTGGCTCGTGCCTTGATGACTCGCAAGGGCACAAATACGTCGTCCATAGAAAACCGTCGAGCGAATATCACATGCGTTTCAACGTCTTCGCTGGATGTGCCGCTACCGCTGTGAGGACCCTCATCTCGATCGCGTCTACGCCATGCTGCGCGTACTTCGCGGAAAATGTTGATCAACTCATCGATGATGATCGTGGCAGCAGGAATCGCAATGAGGAGTACGAAACCAAGCGGCTGCTTGGCAAAATCGAGCACGAATCCTGCATATGGCGCATGTCCCACCACTTTCCCGATTATCTCGTGTCTCCGAACCGGCCGTGTGTCTGCTTCTTCGTTCGCGTCCCCCTTGGTGGTGATGAGGTCGTCGTCGATCGCAATGATGCGGTGCGTTGTGGGGATCTGGGAGCGCGTATCCTCGCCGAATGTGACGATATTACCGACCACATAGGATGCGGATGGTTTGATGACAACGAGCGAGCCGGTCGGGATAGTCGGTTCCATCGAGCCGGATTTCACGATCTTGATCTCGATATTGCCCGGTATCGGGATCATCGAGGCGATAAAGAGTCCCGCAACGCCCAAGAGTAGGAGGATAGCGAGTCCGTGCAGTGTATTAGAAAGGAGTTTCATACGGTGCTATCGGGATCGACCTGGGGTTGCTTGCCCTGAGGAATTCGAAGGGGCGGGAGTGACCGGAGTCGGTGTGATCGTGCGAGGCGGACGAGTCGTAGCGGCTTGCCCTGAGCTGGTCGGAGGGGAGGCAGGAGCAATTGTCGGCGTGGGAAGGGACGTGCCGCGTTCGGTGCGACCGGACGATTGCGTGGATGTGTTTGGTTTGCTGCCGAATCCGCCGGGACATTCGGTTTTGTACGTGGGCAGCGGCCAGCCCATCTGTGCGATCGTTTCGCATTTCACAAACAATCCGATCTGCTCACCCATACCTTGTGCACCACCGGTGGAGC
>JAGOTU010000075.1 GCA_018061585.1 Minisyncoccota bacterium
GCGGTTGCCGGTGTTATCCATGATATGCGACTCAGGCACGACCGTAGAGAGTACCCATACACCGACGATCATCGAGATGATCCCGATCGCCGCCCCGATACCCACGATGCGCTGCTCGTATTTCATACGCACAGTATATACAGGAGTTCACGCCCCCGCGTGATCTCTTATGCCTGCGGCATATCAAGGATCTCCATGATCTCGACGGCAGTCCCCGGGAAGATCGTGAAGTGCGGATGATTCTCGAACATCTTTGCGGCCTCTTCGTGACTTTCCGCTTCGAGCGTGACATAGCCCGACAGAGCGTTCCTCGTGTCACTTACTCCGCCCACGTCTGCCCGCTTTGTTTTACCGAGCGGTCCGCCCTGATCCTTGATATGTGCCGCGTGTTCCCCCATCCACTTGCCCCATGCGTCCATGCCGGTTGCCTCGGTCTTCTTGCGATCTTCCTCGGGCATCGACATAAATGCCTTGAACTTTTCATCGTCCATCGTCCCTATATAAATAGCCAGGAATTTTTTCATATGAGCACATGTGAGTGATATGCGATGAGTATACAGGCGGAATATGAACATTTGTAGAATCGCGTCGCGCGCGATGGGTAGCTATGTTATGGTGCCGCCAGTTTACGGGAGGCACGCATGCAGGCACTTGATGACTACCTCTGGCTTGCGCTTGAACGTGCGAAAGCCGGCAGGATGTATCTGGACGCACATCCGGAGCTCGCCGATTGGGCCCAGCGCGCCACGAAGCCGATCAAAATGGCGAGCACCCACGACTGTCTGCTCGCCCAACTATTCGGGCGGTTCCGCGATGGTGCAGAGGCGCTCGGACTCGACGAAGAAGCGACCGTTGCACTCGGGTTCCGCGGCTCGACAAGCGAGCTCAGGTCCATGGCCGAGTTCAACAAGTATTACCAGGTGCTCACAGCAGCGTGGGAGACCGAACGCAAACAGCGGCGAGGTATCCCGTGATCTGTTCCAAACCGAAGACCCTGGTCGCTGCGCGACCAGGGTCTTATCTTTTACAAACTATTCTCCTACAAGATCTTGAGCAGCACCTGCATGCGCTCGAAGAATTCGCTGTTGAGCGCCGTGAAGTACGCGGGCCTCACCTTCCAATCAGCACTCGTGCTTTTGCGCAATTCGTCGCAGAGGTCTTTGAGTCCCATGCGACGAGTGAGTTCCCACCACTCTGCAATGAGCTCGATCTCCGGCACGTAGTGCATCACCATAAAGAAGTGCATGCACATGTCTTCGATGCGCTCAGCGACAAGCGTGACCGTGATCTGGCTATCAACGATGTAATCGTCGTCGCCCGCTCTACGGTCGCCGGGAAATTTCTGCTCGAACTCCGCAAGATTCGGTGTGGGCTCACCGCCGACGCCGTTCGCCTTGCCGGCAGCAATGACGGCATCAAGGTCGAACGTTGCGCGCGACTTATTCTTGCGATCGGCCAGACTGATGACTTCGCTCATGCGGGTCTCCTCCTGTTACCTACCGCCAGACTGCCAGACCTCAGCGTCATGTCAAACGCCAAAGAGCCCCGGCAGCGATGCCGGGGCTCGGTAATTATTTAAGAGCAACTGCGAGCGTGCGATAGTCCGCGATGTTGACCCAGCCAGCCCTTGTTCCCTGGTAGCGGGAAGCAAAACGATACTTAACTTGGCGAGACCAGAGTACCACTTTGTGCGGATAGATGAAGTTGTCCATCACGTACTCACCCGCACTGGTTTTCACAGTGAGGACCATGTGATCGCCCGCAACTGCGCGCACGAGCGTCGGCAAAAGCGCGCTTTGTGGCAAACCCTTTTGCACGAGCATTCGACGTTTTTCGAGCGTGATCCACACACAGTTGTTTCGGGTTCTGTTGCCGCGGCCATTGACCTCGGCATTCACCTGCTCGAGTTCGGCGATAAGCGTAAGGGTAAACGCCACTTCAGCGACTTCACCCACGGCACATTCCGCCGGGCTTTGCAGACAAAACTCCTTCCACGTTACAGGCTTGATGGGGTACGGGCTGGAGATAAGGGTCATATAGCTCGCATCGGTCGCAGATACAGCGGTTATGCCGGAAGACTGCGCGAGCAATACTGCAGCGGCCAGGATCATCATGCGAATCACGGCTATCCCTCACAGTTTGTGACTGACAATAGTATAGCCACACCACTCTCCGTTCGTCTACGACCACAGTCACACGCTCTGGCGCTCGTCTCCCAGATCTACATAGTATTCAAATTCTCCTAGTCCGGCTGTCGTGCAGTTGAATCCGGGAATGCGCTCCGTTGATATGATGCGATTATATTGGTGCGCCACGTACACATCGCTTTCAGGAAGTGCAACCTTGAGCCAAGGCTCTAGCCCCTCGCCTCGTGAGGAGGTCTCGCACACGAGACCCGCGCTCTGAAATTTGTCTTTCGCATTCTTAAGCTGCTGCGGCAAACGCGCTTCGAGATCAAGTAAACTCTCCCCTCCCGTTATCCCCCGAATCTCGTTGATATCGACGCGAACTTCTTTGCCCTTTCCGTAATGTCTTTGTTTGAACAATTCCAGATCGTCGTATTCTTTTTGGCGCATACGCGCAAGCTGGTCCTCAAGCGGGAGTGCTTCGAACTTTTCGAGTGTGTTGACCGCGTCGCCATCCGCATCCGGAAGGGATGGCGCCGATTCGCCAGCTGCGCGCTTGGCACGCAGTGCGTCGCGAAGCAAATTCAGATCACGCGGCTTCTCTTTCATGTCATCAGTCTACCAATCAAAAAGCCGCGATCTCTCGCGGCTTTTCCTCTTGAATGAACTTATTCTTTCGGAAGGAGCGACTGCGCACCGTTTACGCGGATCTGATATTCCAGCGTGAGCGCGGCGAAGTGCGAGGGCCGCGTCTGCCAATCAGCCTTGGTGCTTTTCATGATCTCGTCGCAGATCGCTTCGAGTGTCAGGTGCTGCAGTGCGACCTGACGCTCTTTGATGTTGGCGTCGTTCTTTTGAAAATTCGCCATTCCAAAGATGAAATCGGTCGCACTGCTGATGCGATCTCGCACCCGTTGCACGTGTTCCATATCCCGCATGATATATACGAGATCAATAGAAACACGCTTGATCGCCGCGGGATCGGTCGGCGGATCGAATAATTCGATCGCACCTTTATCGGCCTCCGGCTCCGGTAACTTTGCAGGCGTCGGCGTTGCGGACCTTTTTTGCCCGAACAGCGGACGCACTACATTGTCGTCGCTCATTGCGAGATCCTTGTCAGTTGAGAGATGCGGGCTCGGGAGTCGGACACCACCAGCATTGAATGCCGTAGATCTTTTCGCCATTCGCGAGCTCGATCTCGGGCGTGGTCACACCCATCCAGTCAGGCCCCGCATCAACGACGGCGTCTGTCACGACGACCCGCCCACAGTACGTGCCGGGACCAAGGTCTTGCGACCTATCTGCGCTGAACACATGGACTCGCGTACCTGCGATTGGATCGTCTTTGTGAGGCTCAACATATGCCATCGGTCTTTCTCCTCGTTTTGCAGCCACCACCCTACCCCGACATATTTGCTTTCGCAATAAGATCTCGTGATTGACCCTGAACGAGTGCAGACGTAGGCTGCCAGCGGACACGGGAGACATCAATGACATATACGAAGGAACAAATGGCGCTCATCAAGACGCTCGTCGATACTGAAAAGTGCACAATCCCTCAGATCGCTGCGATAACCGGCATCCCACGCGGAAGCATCGGTATGCTTGCAAGCCGTGCCGGTGCGAAATTCACCACCGTGCGGGGATCTGGCAAGTCGCACCTTGCTCGGATCAAGGAAGCCCAAAAAATAGCCACGCTCAGGGAGAAGTACGCTAACGAGCTCAATGAGTACTTCAGCACGACAAAGCCTGTCCCATGACAGGCTTTTTGCTTGCGATGAAGCGCATAAGAAGCTACTGTGGCGCCAGCCGAAACTGATGAGTATCAAAGCACTGCCAAGGAGAAGACCATGAAACTCGTGTGTGCATTATTTGTTGCGATTCTTGCTACCACGATCTCGCTCGCAAACCCGGTGTCTGCCGCAGAAGAGCGGATCCTGGAACCGGTGAACAAGCCGACGACCGAGCAGCTCACGATGCAAACGCTCGGTGCCGCACATGCCGGAAAAGCGTGCAGACATGTTCGTGAACGTAAATCACTGATGGAGATGTTTCCGGCGTACCTGATCGACGCGAACACGAAAAAGGAATACGCGGAGTACAAGATGATGGTTCTCTTCGGCGAAGTGCTGCGCGTCTCGCAGCTGTTGCCGAAGGATCATCCGAGCAAATGCGAATCGCGTGAGTTCGTTGCATCGGTCACGACGGGTAAACTCGACGTGGGCGCCTACGGCGGTTGCAGCAAAGAAGAAGAACTTCGTCTGAGCGACGCGTTCTACTTCGACCCGAAGTCGAAGAAGCGCATGGGCCGCGAGCACAAGCTCAAGTGGGACATCGCGTTCCGCCGCCTCATGTGGCGGACCCACGAGATCGCCGCGATGTGCACCGGCTAACAGTTGCTCTGTCCCAATTCGAAACCCCGGCATTGAGCCGGGGTTTTTG
>JAGOTU010000076.1 GCA_018061585.1 Minisyncoccota bacterium
CAGATCGCCCATTTGTTCGGTCGAAAGATACTGCGAATACAGGTCGCGTTCTTCCGCCGCCTCTTTCTCATGACGGGCAATTTCATGCTCGAGATCACGACTCGCGTCCTTTCGCAAAATAGCGTCACGTTTTTTGCGCGGCGCCAAATACTTCTCCGGCTTCATACATCTAGTATATCCAAATAATAACCGCCCTCGTTGCGAATAGAACGGGACCATAAGCGGTGTGGTTGATTTTTGTTTACGCGAGAGCTACTGTCTCGCAAGACACACAGGGAGAATCCAATGGCCGAGAAGATAATCGCAGTTGTGCACGTAGACGAGATCCCGGGAGGATTGGAGACCGTCCGTGCCGCGATCGAGAAGCAGTTGCCGGGCGAGGAATTCACTCTCGTCCCCTGCCGCGTGCGCAATCGCGCGCCGCGATCGACCACCAACGAGGGCTTCAACTGTCGTCGCTCAAGCCGCCTCGCACGCACCGCGTTCAAACGCATCCCGAATGCGCATGCGGCGATCGCGTTCTCGCAAGGCAAGGAGCGCGTGCACCAGCTCGGTAGACGCTGGACGGACTGCGTCACCAGTTTTACCGCGTATGGCAAACGAGGACTTTCCGCGAGGAGCAGTCATTCGGGAAAAGGTTTCGATACGCACGAGATCCCTGAGATGATCGAAAGCGCCGTGAGACTCGGCATGCTCAAGGATAAGCGGTGATCGATATTGACTCCGCACATTTCAGACGGCGCCCCGTGGCGCCGTTTTCTTATGAAAAAGCCGCCTCTATCCGGAGAAAAAGGCGGCGTACTCGGCGATGCCCGGCAACCAGCCGAACGACCACAGGAGCGCGATCATGATTATCACGACACCCGGCGTACCGATCAGGTGGACGAGCACCACGATTCCGTCGCGCACAATGGAGCACGCGATGGAAATGAGCAAACAAGCCAGATCGAAAAGTCCGCGAAAGATCATTGTGTCCTCCATCTATCAAGCCGCGAAGTATTTCACGGACTGAATCGATGTCCGAAATTTCCTTCGGACAAAGAGCACATTCGTGTCCATCGGCACGATCAACGTCTCCTCCCTGTGCCGCTGAGGCGGGTGTTCGGAGTCGATGACGTCGCGATACGCGATCGCGTGTGTGAGTGTTTCTGCGAGAGGCGCCATCTCGCAAACGTCATCAAAGTCGACGACGGTGACCAACTTTTCGTTCTCGTCATAGGCCGTTTCCAACCGATACGAAACGCGTATCACTGCGTATTTGATGCCCGTCATAAAGATCTCCCTGTTCTATCAATGCGCGACCGTCGCGGACTGAATGGAACCCTCGATACGATGCGTCGAGGAGGCGCGACCCTTGCGGGTGTACTTCTTCCGGTCGCGCACAGTGCGCAATCGGTACCTGTTATCGGCGAGTGAACGCGCCGAGGCGCTCCGGCGTTTCGGTGCCGGACCGGTGACCTGCTTCATTTCCTTCCTCCACCGTTATCTGGGTTTCGTTTCATTGCGTTGCTCTTCCAAGCTCTTATCAACTCTCTTGCTCAGCTGATCAGCCTTTTCCAGCAGCTCACGTACTTTCTGCAATGCCTCTTCAGACTTCCGGACCGACTCGCAGAATTCTGTCGATGTGTTCCGGGAGTCTCTGCAGTAGTTGCCTGCGACGGCATTACCGACGAAGAACATCACAAAAGCAGCGATCCATGCCATCTTTTTCATTTGTGCACCCTTTGTTCTATCAACCCACGAACAATTTCATGGACTGAAAAGAATGGACGATGACGCTCGTCCGGACGGATAGTGATCGGGATATCAGCCCACGCGTCAGTACGCGCTGTCGACGACAAAGTCGCCGAATGAGCGGCCGCTGTGGCCGCTCACATCCTCCACCGGGAGGCCCTCGATCTCGCGGCAGAAGTATTGCCGCTGACCGGTCCGGACAATCACCGTCCGTGCGCCATGCTCCTTCGCTTGTCGCACGAGTGCGGCAACCTCCGGCTGCAGGCCCCGATCGCAGCAACCGTCCTGGCAACAGTACGGCAACCGCCGCCCATTGCTGAAGCGGAGCCCGTATCGGCTCGACGAGCGCTTCAAGATGTGGACGGTCCCCTCCACCACGATCGCCGTCGTGCGATCGGCAGTCAGAATGACTGCGCCGGCGGTCGAAGCGGAAGCGAAGTGGGTATCGGTCATGTGGTGCCCTCCAAGGTGGTGCGCAGAATTGCGCAAAATTTTATCAACCCGCGAACTATTTCACGGACTGAAAAGAATCCTCGATGTACGCGTCGAGGGTCGCGTGCAATTCTTTTACGAGATCATTGCAGCTCGCCTTGTTTCTGTTGCCAGGGTGTTGTGCCACCCCCGAAGTCGCTATTCCACGACTTCAATGACCCGCACGCCACATGCAAGCAGAATGTGGGTGACCTTGCGGCCCTTATCCCACCCCTGCGCAATGACGCGCGAGCCACGAAACATCTTCAGCAGATGCTCCATGTGTCCCTCCCCAGAACGATATGTTGTGCACTTTCCGGCGGCACAACGAAACCGCGAACGATTTTTAACCGAGTTCGTTCAAACTCAATCGCGAGAGCTGAGGTTGTTCGGCAAGCTGCAAACTCGCCGCCTCTTTTTCCGGTGGACCGTCGTCCCGCCCAGAAACGGCGCTCTCTTCCGCACCTCGCATACCCTTTCCGGAGCACCGAGGATTACGAACACAGCGTACACGAACGAACTTTGTCGCCCGCCCTACTGTGTTTTTATCCATTCCGCAGCCTTCCTGCTAAGAACGGAAAGGTAGTCGTTCGCTACCTCTGACCCGACCCGCCGAAGCGGCCGGGTAACCCCTCGGAATCTTTGCAGATCCCTTTGCTATCGGTAATCGCCCCCAGAGTTACCCACCAAAAGGTAAATGTATGCACGATGGCAATATTGATTATTTGGTGGCTCAGGTATTTTCGATTATCGACAGACAAGGAATCACGAGTACTCCCTGCGCACACCACCCAAACGTGCTTTCAGCGCTTGGGTGGGAGGCGCAAGGAGTCTCGCGTATGCGAAACGCCCGCACCTTTGCCTAAGTACGAGCGGCTTTGTAGCCTTAAGTACGACCCTATGTGTTCTGTCGAAGAACGGGTCTCCACTTACGGTGTGCCCTCACTTTGACCTAGGAGGCAGGTGTCATTCGGTTGTCATTTCTGACTGACACGACGAGTATACACAGTTGAAATCATTTGTCAAGCTTCACTGACACAAACGTCAGATTACCTTATAGGGCCCTATATATATGCATATTCTGCAGACTGCATATTCAATGAGATATGACAATAAGGCGAGTTCGAAAGAGTGTGTCTTGACGGAAACCATTGACTCTGGTATCCTTCTCTGGTCTGACGGGACTCGTTCCGTCCGATCGGGTATGCCCGGCCCGGCTTGATCGGGTTGTTCGCAAAGAAAGAAGGAGTACCCAGGATGAGAAATCTTGGTGACGGCGGCGGCGGATAGACTCGGCTGACCACGTCAAAATGAAGTGCATCGCGGTGATCCGCGAAATGGGGGCGATTCGTATAGGCGCGCATTTGCTTTACGAATCGCCCTTTTCCTTTTGATCGCTCTCACCTATCCCCCACAACAAGTGGAACAAAATGCCCATACTTTGGGCTATTTCCTTGCTCTCAACAAGGATCCCGAACGTCCGCTCTTGAAGAGCCATCATGGCGACAGTGTTGTCGTATATGTAAAAGTCGGATGTGATCGGCATTTTGCCGTGCTCAATAAACCGTCGCTCCGTATTCGGAACAATGTCATTGCTATCAAATGGTCCGGCCAACCGCGTATAGATTGATTGCAATTGAATACCCTGTGCGGCCCGGCGCTTAGCGAAGTCATATCGTTCGCCCTCATCGAACACCTGAGTTAGTGAATCGTGATTGTAGATCCATTTGAGATGTGTTCCTGAAGGAAGCGACAATAATCCATCTCGAATCGCCTTGATCCCGTTCTTGCCCTCAAAAAATCGCACAGCCGGGCGTTCGCCTGCGCCCGCGAAGAATTGAGTAAGTCCAGGAAGAATACCTGCGAGATTGCGCTCCTTTGCCTCCAGCTCATCTCGCTGCTTTGTAAGGAGCCGCTTGAGGAGCTCGGGCGATTCCGGCGCAAAATAGGTTCTCTTATCCTCTTCGTACGTACTCATGAGTCCCATTTTCATGAGTGATTCAAGTTGTACGTACGTGGTGGGTCGTTTTATCTTTGCATGCTTTGCCAATTGATCGGCAGTAGCACGACCGATCTCAAGCGCTGCCATGTAGACCGCCGCCTCTTTTTCCGACAGCCCGAGATCTTGCAGATGCTTCAACATGCAAAAACTATACCACCACGAAAAAGATTTGCGCCGTACGATTGGTTTCGTTACACTCCTCTCTATATGAATACACCCCGCGCACAATTGGTTCCGATGGTCGTCGAAAAAACGTCGATGGGCGAACGCGCCTACGACATCTACTCGCG
>JAGOTU010000077.1 GCA_018061585.1 Minisyncoccota bacterium
GAGGGGATATTCGAATTGAATCCCATAAGTACGCGGGGCAGCGGATGAGGGTACGATATTTCCACAATAGTTTCCTGATGCGGTGTCTTGCTCTTACCGTATCCGGTCGAATAGTGATGCGAGTAGATTCGGATCATCATTTCGCGATAGAAGCCGGATAGAATATCGACGAGGAATTGATTACCTGTTGAAGACACGTCGAAAGTGCGGCCCCATGCGATATCCGGGGTCGCTGAAGCTGAATATGTGAGGTTGAGCGCTTTTGCGATTTGCAGCATGAAGGCGCGATGGATGTCACTCTTGATGTTTATATAAAAGAAGAGCGGCACAAAGAGCGGCGTCAGTGCCAGCATGTATACGCGTGGGTCAAAGACGATGCCGCCCACCCGGCTGATCTTCAGTTGAATGAGCGCGATCCCTGCAGCCAAAACGAAGCACACCACGGAACTCACAAGTGTTGATGTCTTATGATCCTTCCAAAAGGTCGACCACGTAAGGTCGGAGACATCTTCTATGATCGCATCGCCAAATCGATCAGCTGCGGTCATGGCTATTTCTTCTTGGTCGTTGTTGCAGCAGTGCTTGTCGCGATCTTGAGCGCTGCAAGCTCAGGGAGCACTTTCTCGATGTCATCCATCGTATGCAGGCCGTAGTAGATATCCTCGTTAATGACGAGCGCCGGCATTTCGTTCTTGATGCCATTGATGTCTACGAGCGTACGGAGCGCGGCGTTCGTCAGGTTGTAGTCGAACGAGTAGATGCGGAGCGTCGGGTATTTCTGTGCGAGACCCGTCAGCACATAGCCCTGCTGTTCGCATTCGTTGCAGTCTCCGGCGTTCGAGTAGAAGTACAGAATAAATACCGGCTTCAGTTTGCATTTGTCCGCAACCTTTTGCATGAGGAGGAGGTCCTTGATCTGCAGAAGCGTGTAGTAGCGCTTGAGGCCCATCAATTCGTCCTCGTTGACCTGTGACTGCGATTCGAGATAGGAAAGGCGCTGCGCGAGCGGCTGGATCTCGGTCGAGAGCACTGAATTCTCGCTGATGTCTTTGCACGAGTGTTCAGCAAGGAGGTCGAACTGCGTTTCGAGCGACAAGATGTCGATCGATATCTTGTCCTGTGTGGCCTGGATATCCACGACGCGGCGGTTGTTGAAATAGTTCGACGCGTAGAGCGCGGTCGCAAAGATAAATGCCGTTATCAAAAAAGCCACGATGTAGCTCGAAAGACGGGCGGTTCTAGTATTCACTACGGGTTCTTCCATGTTAGGGATTCTTAGTGAGTATTCGAGCTTAGAAGCCCTTACACCCGCCTAATTTTTGAGCGGAATGTGGCCAATGTCTCGGGGATAGTGCGAGATAGGTACTTTCTACCCCATCCCGACTTTAGGTACAACTCTCGATGCATGGCGTCCTTTCGACTGCCGTGCAGCTCACAATACAACAGATTCACAGGAAGGCGACGGCGAGTTGACGCAACTTTGCCCAATTGATGCTCAGCTACTCGCGACTTAACGTCACTCGAATATCCAACATATAATTCGCCGTCACTCAAACCGAGTACGTAGACGCCATGCATAGCTCAAAAAATGGGCGGGTAAGAAAAATATATTCGTTTTACTCATTATTTTTCTTACCGCCACTTTACACCTGTTCTAAACACCGCGCGAACGACCGCGGTGCCGAGCCAGAACGGTACCAAGAAGCTGTAGAACAAAAGGAATATCGGGGTTGACTTCGGCGGGGTTCGGCCGCCGGTGCCGATGAACGATCCGATCGAAATAAGTACGAGGATCATAGCGACCGATACCCATACCAGGAACCAGATGGCGCTTGTGTTCACGTAGAACAGATCAAATGATATCTGTGGCGCATGGAGCCCACCGTAGTACGCGCGCTCGATCATGCGGTAGAGGCCGCGGATCGCAAAGAACGCGATACGGGAAAAGAAGTAGATACCGGTGAAAATGGAAATGATCGCGGTCGGGAGAACGATCAGTCCGAGGTTGCCGTAACGGTGGTTACCGATCATGAACCAATAGTCCATAGCATTGCGGAGCCACCCATAGGTCCATCGCACGCGCTGGTGGAACAGCTTACGGAGTGTGCGCGGCGTAGCCGTGTGCACGACCGCTTTCGGCGCATTCGCGATCAAGTGGCCGGCGAGCTGAATACGAAGCGCGAGCTCCATGTCTTCGGTCGAGTGAGCGTACCGCCACCCGCCGAGTTCGCGAAGCACAGATGAGCGAAAGAATGAGAATGGTCCGGGCGTAATGAACACCGAGCCGAGTGCGGCAAATATCCAGCGGTTGAATACCGATAGCTGGTATTCCACGTTCTGCATGTGCTGCAGCATGGTTTCCGGAGTACGCACATGAATACCCGGGGTAACAGCAGCGATCTTCTCGTTCAGGAATATCGGCACGATGCGCTTGAGCGCATCGGGTTCGACTACGGAGTCGGCATCCAAGCAGCCGATCAAATCGGCGTTCGTCTTTTCGAGGGCAAAGTTCATTGCGGAGTGCTTGCCGCCGTTCTCTTTTTGGAACAAACGGACGCGCGGGTTATTGGCATATGCCTGCAGATTCTGCCAAGTGTTATCACTTGAGCCGTCGTCGACGGCAATGATCTCCAAAAGGGCGTCGGGATAGTCCAGTTTGAGGAGGGAATTCATCGTCAGCTGCACCGTGTTCTCTTCGTTAAAGCAGGGTACTACTACTGCCACGCGGGGCAGGGCCCCATCGAGCATAATGACCGGTTCGATGCGGGTGAATCGCCGCTCGAGGTATGCAACAAGCAAAAAAACCTCGAAATAGAGGGAAAAGAATAACAGGACGTACATGAGGCCTTCGCCGAACATAACGCCGATATTATACCAAAAAACGGCCAAATTTCTAGGTCCTACGCCCTTGGGTGGGCTATACTAGCCCGAATGGATACAGGTCACCTGCACCCCATATCGCACCTCATCCGGGAGGCAAATCGCATATTCGGTGCGATGGGATTTACCATAGCCGAAGGGCCTTTGTTGGAGTCGGAATGGTACAACTTTGACTCCCTGAATGTGCCCAAGGATCATCCGGCGCGCGACATGCAGGACACGTTCTTCGTTAAGGACGAACCGGGCTATGTGCTCCGCACCCAAACGTCCCCGGTGCAGGTGCGCTACATGGAGGCGCAGATGAAAGCCGGCGTGCAACCGCCGTATCGCGTGATCGTGCCGGGCAAAGTGTTCCGCAACGAGGCTACCGACATGACCCACGAAGCAGAGTTCTTTCAACTTGAAGGACTCGCTGTCGGTCCCGACGTGACACTCGCGCAGCTCAAGGGAACCATTGATCGTTTTTATACGGAGCTCTTTCAGGGCGCGGATGTCGAAGTGCGATTCCGCCCGAGCTTTTTTCCATTCGTCGAACCGGGTGTCGAAGTTGATGCGCGTATCAACGGTGAACACGTGCCGGACAAACTTCGCGGTAAGTGGATCGAGATGATGGGTGCCGGCATGGTGCACCCGAATGTGCTCAAAGCCGCGGGAGTCGATGCTGACAAGAATCAGGGATTCGCATTCGGTATGGGACTCGATCGTCTCGCGATGCTTCGATGGGGAATAGACGACGTGCGTCTCATGCACTCGGCCGATCTGCGGTTCATCAATCAGTTTTAGTATGAACATCGAAAGACCCGTAAAAAAGGAACGGATTCCGATCGCCGACATCAATTCGTTCGAACAGATCGATCCCAAAAAGCTTTCCGAATATGATGTGCCTGATGTTGCGATCAATCACATTAGGTTTTTCACAGAAGCCAAAGAGCACACGAGATCCATCGAAGTATTGCGTAAGGTTCAGGAGGATGGAATCGTTAATTATCTCGTATGTAATGTGAGCACGACGGGTTTGTGCTCCGGCGAAGTATTAGATGTTTTAGGGACCGAGGATGTCGGGGAAACCGCTTTTCGGGGTTCGAACGATAGGCAGGGAAATTCGATTATCAAGGTACTCACGACATACACGGATGAAGGCTTGCGCGGCGTAGGGCTCGCTGAAAGACGTCTTGTTACGATCAACGACTATTGCGTCAAGCGATTCGGTACCGTACTTAGCGCGAGTGCGGCGCCGTCCTCGGCAGCCACTCGGCTGTGGGAAGGATTGCGAGCGAGAGGGCTTGTTGAGTTCGATACTGAAGGTGCGGTCGATCGTTATCGCTTCAAAAAAGTATGAAAATTTCACGAAACTGGTTACAGATGCATTTTGATGCGCCGCTCCCGTCTACAGCGGTTCTGGCAGACGCACTCACATTCCACGCATTTGAAATAGACGGCATAGAGAAAAAGGACATCGTAAGTCCTTCTGAAGGACTTACGATGTCCGTCGATGATGTGTTTGATGTAAAAGT
>JAGOTU010000078.1 GCA_018061585.1 Minisyncoccota bacterium
CCGAGGAGTCAGGAATACCGGCGTAGCGGGTATTCGAATGTTTGCCGATGGCGGCTATGGTGTAACGGTTAACACTAGGGTTTGTGGAGCCCTCGATTCGGGTTCGATTCCCGATAGTCGCCCAAAATAATTAAAGACGCGCAGCGTCTGCAAATTCTATTTTGCGGACGACTATCGGGAATCGAAAGGGAGGGCTGGGGCCCCGTCAGCTGACGGGGATGCCTGAGCAGGGCCGAGCGGAGAAAAGTTCTGACGAGAACTTTTCGAGCGCTTGGCCTATTCCTCGATAGTACGCTGCGCTAGACTCCTTACCCGCGTCGCCCAAAATAATTAAAGACGCGCAGCGTCTGCAAATTCTATTTTGCGGACGACTATCGGGAATCGAAAGGGAAGGCTGGGGCCCCGTCAGTAGACGGGGATGCCTGAGCAGGGCCGAGCGGAGAAAAGTTCTGACGAGAACTTTTCGAGCGCTTGGCCTATTCCTCGATAGTACGCCCCGCTAGACTCCTTACCCCGTCGTCCCCAAAAATATCGAACCATCGCGAAGCGGTACATTCTTCTCTATACTTCACGGTATATGCAAATAGCCATCGTGATCCCGGCTCACAACGAGGCGGACTACATAGGTCCGTGTATCGAATCGGTGATCCGGCATGGCGCGGGCAGGTTCAATGAGATCGTTGTCGTAGATAATGCATCCACCGATGGCACGGGCGAGGTCGCGGCGCGATTTCCCGGTGTACGGGTTGTACGCGAAGATCGCAAGGGACTTACGCGCGCACGCCAGACGGGGCTCGAAGCGACCACTGCGGAATTCGTGGCATACATGGATGGCGACAGCCGCCTCGATGCTTCGTGGTTTCAAAAGGCGGAATCGCTTATAGCTCGCTACCCGGAGGCGGTGTCGTGGAGCGGTCCCGTGTATTACTACGATGCGCCGTCTCGCGCCTGGAATCTGACACTCGGACTCGGTTGGTGGCTTACTGCGCCGCTCATGTATCGGCTGGTAGGCTACATGGTGCTCGGCGGCAATTTTATGGTTCGTCGCTCTGCGGTCCTTGAGATCGGAGGATTCGATCCCAACATCTCGTTCTACGGCGAAGATATGACGCTTGCAAGGCGCCTCAGTAAAGTGGGTACAACTATCTTTCGTATGCAGTTCTTCGGGCTCACGTCAGCCCGTCGCTTTATAAAGGAGGGATACCTGCGCACCAACATGCACTACGTAATGAACTACACATGGCCGGTACTTTTTGGACGACCGTACCACCGAGAGTACACTGACGTACGATGAACTCGAAAACTCGAGCACTCGGGGCGACGCTCCTATTCGCGGCAGTCGGTTTCTGGTCCGTTCTCTTTCACAATGTCCCGTGGGAATTCAGTGTGCCCCACATAATTTTTTATACCGTTCTGACGATTAACACCTATTTCTCTGTCCGCTTTTACACTGCCTTCACGCCAGAATCCACATTTCAGAGCGCAATAGATTTTGCCCTTGTCGCCGCGTACATCGCTCTCGGGCTTTCTATCGGGATACCACTGGCATTCGCGTTCTTTGCGCTGCTTATATTTACACTAGCACCATCCAAATACGCACACATGTTGGGCACAACACCATATGATGCGACGCTTCGAAAAAAAATCCTTATCGATCTGCTCGGCACACTCATGTGTGTACTTGTACTCGGCGTCACGATCGCGGGGCTTCAGTTGAAGGCGGCGTGGATGCTCGCGATCCTATTTACGCTTGCGAACATCTACCTGCTTTTGATCCGGCCGATGTATCGGCATGTGGAGTAAGTCTCTACAAAACACCGGGGAGCGTACGGTACAAACGTTCCCATTTCGCGGCGACGCCTACGGGGTCGTGTTGTTTAGCGTGTTCTATTGCTGCGGCACTCATCACCTCTGCAAGGTGCGTATCAGAGATCAGTCGCGAGACACGATCTGCAAACGAATCAAGATCATCCGAGTCAACGACAAACCCCGTCACGCCATCATTGATGTTCTCGGGTATACCGCCTGCACGAGCGCCCACAACGGGCACGCCGCACATATTTGCCTGTAGTATCGTCATGGGCTGCGCTTCAGATCGACTGGTCATGAGCATAACGGTTGCAGTGTTGATCGCTGCTACCAGCTGTTCTCCCGAAAGCCGCCCCAGAAAGAATGTATGGGGCGCTATTCCAAGTGAACGCGCTTGTGACTCCAGTGCGGCCCGCTCCGGGCCATCGCCCACGACGATCAGTGACGCGTTAGTCCGCTTATGAACGTCGGCGAATATTTTCAAGGCATCTCCCAGATTCTTTTCTTTCGCCAGGCGTCCGAATATAAGTACCGCGTGGTGCTCGATACCCATCCGCTCGCGGAGCGTTTGCTTGTCACCCAGATGCTCAAATCTGTGGGGGTCCACTGCGTTCGAAATGATAGTGGTTCTTACATGGCGCAGGCCGGCACGCACGAGCACATCCATCGGCTGGGAGGCGACGGCGGTCACGATGTGAAAGCCTCCAAAGAACCACGCGACGAATTTCAGCACCAGAGAACGGAACGGCTCGAAGTCGATATAAAAATAATGCAGGTAGTCGACAGGGGAACCATGACTGGTTGCGACTGCTGCGATCCCGTTCTTTTGTGCGGTATATCGCGCGATCAGTCCGATCGTTCCGAATGAGTGCACATGGATCACGTTCGGTGCATACGCGAGTATGGCTTTGCCAATGCCGAACGGAGAGACTATGCAAAATGTATCACCGAATAGTTGCCATGATGTGAAGCGAGTAACATTCTTGTCTGCCGATTCACCCCGCATATGTGCCGCAAATATCCTCACGTCATGGCCGAGTGCCCGCAAGCCTTCTGCTTGTAGCACCACCGTATCTGCAACGCCACCGAGCTGTGGCAGATACATATCCGTGCAAATAGCGATCTTCATGCAGTATCTGTTTTACCGGGGAAGTTCGGCAGTGATCTGCGCATGTACCACATGAACACGAGATACCCGGAAACAAGTAGAGCAACGCCCGCCACGCCGTATTCAATAACGCGCACGACCTCTCCGGCGGATATGAGTGAAGAGCCGAAATAGTATCCGACTGTCATGAGGACGATGTAGTGCGCAAATGAGATCGACACGGAATACCCGTAAAAGCGCATTGCGGTCATACGCATCAGTCCGGCCATGAACAGAAAGGCCGCCGAGATGCCGTAGGCGAATTTACTCATGAGCATAGTCTTGCCGGGATGCTCCCTCCAGAGGCGCTGTGCGTCGGCAAGATGATCGTCGGTAACGCCGATCCTCAGCGCCAGTCGTTTTACGAATGGTCGTTCACTCCAAAACCGACCAAGGGTGTAGAACACCGTATCGGGGATCACATCGCCGAGCACGAGGATCAAGAGCGTTGCCGGTGCGCCAAGGTATCCGAGCGACACGAGTACTCCGCATATGAACGCGAGCATCGGTCCTTCCACTATTGCCAGCGGAAGGAGGACCCAGTATCGATAGGTAAGCAGTATTTCCATTACAACCCCAGTATCCATGAGCGCAGTATACCTGTCGGTCATTTGCCGCATGAGGTCTCGCGCATATACTCCATACATGGGAATTGCCCCCACCATACGGCAGTGGTTCGATCTGCGCACGATCAGAAATGAGTATCGCGCAGCGTTCCGCACGCCGGGATATATCGCGCTTCTCATTATTTCGATGATAGTTCTCTGTGGCGCTCTCTATGTGAATTTCTGGGCCATTGATCAGGCAACAGCCGAAGCGGGGCCGCATGTAGAAGACCTTATTCTTTCGAATTTTCCTGCGATCGAAGTGGACGGGCTGTTCGTATACGGGACGTTTGCTGTTCTCGCGCTCACCATCCTTATTGTGCTCGCACGTCCGCGCAGTATTCCGTTCATTGTTCACGGGGTCACACTCTTTATGATCGTGCGCTCGGGCTTTACGCTCCTTACACATCTCGGACCACCGGAGGCATACTACGCGAGTGATTTCGGCTCAACGATAACGGGCGCTTTTTTCGGATCTGACCAGTT
Source organism: Minisyncoccota bacterium (assembly GCA_018061585.1). GTDB lineage: Bacteria > Patescibacteriota > Minisyncoccia > Phycocordibacterales > UBA2100 > UBA10103. Next base: position 4,048 of record JAGOTU010000078.1, read on the forward strand.
CTTTTCGGGACACACGGGGATGACGTTCCTCGCCGCGCTCGCGTATTGGAGGATCCCGTGGATACGTAATCTTTTTCTTCTCGCGTGCGTGTATTTCGTAGCGATCGTCCTTTTAGGCCACATTCACTATTCAATTGATGTAGCATCGGCATTTTGCATCACGTACTGCATCTATCTGGTGGCGTTGTGGGCATTTGAGAAAGAGCATGCGATGTTCCTCGAGAACACCACTGTATGAAAAAGGGTATAGATCATATCGG
>JAGOTU010000079.1 GCA_018061585.1 Minisyncoccota bacterium
GTTGTTCCTACACTGGAAAGCTCTGATGCAGATAGTGCAGTAACATCTGTGCGGATATACAGCCTGAACGGAGGACCGGGCGCGTCGCAGCAAGACGGGCTGTTCTCGCGCGATGAAGCCGACGCCCCGCAGACCGGAAATTGTGCCGAGGTCGTGATACACAAGAATTCTGTAGCGCCCTTCACCGTGATTCACGGTGACGGTTACTCAACCCCATGTACCAGTGTGGAGTCAAACTCCCGATCGCTGCAGCGGTCGATCGAGCTTCAGTATTAAAGAAAATACCGACCGGAGGGAGCATATTTTCTTAACCCGCCCACATTCTTTCGCGGTAGCGAAAAATGTAGGCGGGTGTAAGATTTTCTAGCTATGGAGCGAAGTAAATCTAACATGATCCCAAAGCAGGTCCGCGATCGCTACCTGAAATTGAAGGACTCGATCAACGAGTACCGTCGCGCATATCACGTGCATGATCAGGAACTGATCCCGGAATCAGCGAGGGATACGCTCATGAAAGAACTCGCGGAGATCGAGCGCATGCATCCTGCGATCATAACGCCGGACTCACCGACGCAGCGAATAGCGGGAGCTCCGCTTCCGAAATTCAAAAAAGTGCCGCACAAGGTAGCGCAATGGTCATTCAATGACGCGTTCTCGGAAGAGGACATGCGCGCATTCGACGCGCGGGTCAAACGCCTTCTCAAACTTTCCTTCGGTGAGGTGATGCCCGCGTACGTGACGGAGCTCAAGATCGACGGCTTAAAAGTGGTACTTGAATACGAAAAGGGCGTATTGAAGACCGCGGCGACACGCGGCGACGGGGCGATCGGCGAAGATGTGACCCATAACGTACGGACGATAGAGTCGGTCCCGCTTGTCCTTACTCGTCCCATCGACGTTATCGTAGAAGGTGAGGTGTGGATGGGAGAAAGCAATCTCAAAAAAATAAACGCAGAGCGCGCTGAAAGAGGTGAGGAGCTGTATGCGAATCCGCGCAACGTCGCAGCAGGATCGATCAGACAATTGGACCCGTCCATAGCTGCGGCGCGCAAGCTTGACGTGTTCATCTACGATGTTGCCCGGTCGTCGGAGACCGTGCCTGATACACAAGCAGAAGAGCTCAGTTATTTGCAGGGACTTGGGTTTAAAGTGAATCCGCATTTTGCGGTCGCGGGTGATATCGAAGGCGTTATTGCGTATTGGGAGACGTGGAAGGAAAAGGGTCGCAAACAGGACTATTGGATCGACGGTGTTGTCGTAAAAGTGAATGAGCGCCGTTACCAGGATGCCCTCGGATTCACGGGGAAGGCTCCGAGATTCGCGATCGCATATAAATTTCCGGCAGAACAGGTGACGACGGTGGTTGAAAGGATCATCCTGCAGGTCGGGCGCACCGGTGTGCTTACGCCGGTGGCACATTTGAGACCGGTCTCAGTCGCGGGTACCACTGTCAGTCGAGCGACACTGCATAACGAAGACGAGATCAATCGGCTGGACGTACGCGTCGGGGACACGGTCATTCTGGAAAAGGCCGGGGATGTAATACCCAAAGTCGTTCGTACGCTTACCGAGCTGCGCACAGGGAAGGAAAAGAAATACAAATGGCCCACTCATGTACCCGAGTGCGGTGGTGATGGCAGGATCGAGCGAGTGCCCGGAACCAGCGCCTGGCGATGCGTGAACAAGGACTCGTTCGACGTCGTCCGTCGTCGATTTCATAATTTTGTAGCCAAACACGCTCTCGACATCGATGGGCTCGGGCCGCGCACGCTCGATCAGCTGCTTGAAATGGGAATGGTCCAGCACTACAACGAGCTGTTCACGCTGACCGAAGGGGATCTCTTGACCCTCGAAGGTTTTGCTGAAATTTCGGCAAAGAAGACCGTCGCAGCGATCAGGAAGGCGTCGCGTGTCCCACTTGCTCGTTTGCTCGTAGGTCTGTCGATCCCTCAGGTGGGAGAAGAGACTGCGATACTTCTTGCGAACGAATTCCGATCGATCGATAAGATCGCTGCGGCAGATGAGACCAAACTAACCGCCATCGAGGGGGTCGGTCCGATCGTTGCGCGCGAGATCGCTGACTGGTTCAAGGTGGATCGTCACCAGACATTGATCAGGAATTTGAAGGAGGTCCTTACCATCAAGGCTCCGGAGAAGGTGGATGTGGCTGCGCTCCCGCTTGCAGGACACACGTATGTGCTTACCGGCACGCTCGAAAGAATGTCTCGAGATGATGCCGAAGCAAAGCTGCGTGCACTCGGCGCAAAGGTGTCCGGTTCTGTATCCAAAAAGACAACTGCGGTCGTTGCGGGGGAGAGCGCCGGAACGAAACTCGATAAGGCACGAGAGCTTGGGGTTCCCGTGCTGACAGAAGCTGAGTTTGTACGTATAGTAGGGCGATGACGGAAAAAGGCGCAGTAGATATCAGGGCACTTGCCCGGCTTGCCCGCGTGGAGATCGCTGACAGCGAAGTCGAATCCCTTGAGAAGGAACTCCCGAACATTCTTTCGTTCGTAGAATCGATACAGAATATAACGGTTGCAGGTGAGACCAAGGGCCTGGGTCTGCACAATGTATTGCGCGACGATACGAACCCGATCGAGGGCGGTCTGTTCTCTGAACGATTACTTAATGCCGCTCCGGTACGCGACGGGGATCGCATAGCTGTACAGCAGGTCATTTCACGCAAATCCCCTCAAGGAGGATCCACAGGAAAATAATATGGACCTCTCAACTCTTTCCGTCGCTGAAGCGCGTCGTGCCTTGGACGCAAAAGAATATTCTGCGCTCGACCTTACGAATGCGTATCTGGATGAGATACGGGCACGCGACGGCGAGATCCATGCCTACCTCGAGGTGTGGGAGGAAAGCGCGCGAGCCGAAGCGAGAGCCGCCGATGCACGCATAGACAAGGGTGAGCGCCTGCCGCTGTTGGGTATTCCGATGGCGATCAAGGACAACATGCTTATTGAGGGACGCCATGCGAGCTCTGCCTCGAAGATACTCGAGAACTATGTTGCGACGTATGATGCGACCGTAATAGAAAAACTAAAGGCGCAGGGCGCTGTCTTTCTCGGGCGAGTGAATATGGATGAGTTCGCGATGGGTAGTTCGACCGAAACATCCGCGTATGGCAATACGAAAAACCCTGTTGACCTCTCCCGTGTTCCCGGCGGTTCATCAGGCGGATCGGCTGCGGCGGTTGCGGGAAATCTGGCGCTCGTTTCGCTCGGATCTGATACCGGAGGCTCTATTCGACAGCCTGCGTCACTCACCGGTATCGTCGGTTTGAAGCCTACCTACGGTGCGGTTTCCAGATACGGATTGATGGCGCTCTCGTCGTCGCTCGATCAGATCGGACCGTTCGGCAAATGCATAGAAGACGTTCGCGCAGTGTACGACGTGATCCGGGGACACGATCCCAAGGACAGCACGTCCCTGCCTGCGCAGGCGGGGCTTCCGGCCTCGACCACAAAGGTTCTCGGCGTACCGCGCGCGTTCCTCGCTAAAGGCTGTGACGCTGATGTGCTCGCGCGATTTGAGGAGACACTGACGAAGTTACGAGCAAAAGGGTATGAGATCCGGGACATTGAAATGCCGACACTCCCGCACTCGCTCGCGGTCTATTACATCATTCAGCCCGCTGAAGCATCGACGAATCTCGCACGGTATGACGGTATCCGTTATGGCCTCTCGCTTCCGGGTGAATCAGCAGCGGATGTGAACGCAAAGACGCGCGGAGGCGGATTTGGTCGCGAGGTGCGACGACGTATATTGATCGGCACATTTGTGCTCTCGTCGGGGTATGCGGACGCGTACTACCGAAAAGCCCGCGATGTGCGCGCATCTATCCGCGCTGAGTTCGATACAGTATTCGCTTCCGGAGTGGACGCTGTTGTGACTCCAACAACACCGTCTCCGGCGTTCAAGTTCGGAGAAAAGAGCGATCCCGTCGCTATGTATGCAGAAGATGTGTTCGCGGTACCGGTGAATCTTGCTGGTGTGCCGGCGCTCTCTCAGCCGATGGGAAGGGTTGTGCGTGACGGAGTGCAACTGCCGGTCGGGTTTCAGATCATCGCTCGTCATGGCGGCGAAGAAACATTGCTCTCGATCGGGACAGATGTAGAGCAATAGATTCGGGGAGAACGTTGGAGTGCGTGTTCGATCTGGCTGTATAC
>JAGOTU010000012.1 GCA_018061585.1 Minisyncoccota bacterium
CCGTACAACTCGACCACGTACACGCTCACGGTATGGAACTCGCAGGGTCAGTCCGCGACGTGTTCCGCATACGTGGTACTCAATACACCACCGTACATTCCGCCACCGACCTACTACCCACCGACCTACTACCCGCCGCAGCCGCCGACAGTGTATCCGCCGATCCAGTACTATCCGCCGAATATCCCGATCTCGTACATTCCGTACACAGGTGAGAGTGGTCCGGTAGGGAACCTCGTGCTCTTCGGTCTCATTGTGATCGCGTCGCTCTCGGGTGCGTATCTCATCCTCTACTCTCGAGGCGGAGCACGACAGATGCTCGCGGATGCTGGAATCCTCTCGGCCTCGGCACAGGTGTAGCTCTTGGAACTCACGATCAGCCGCCCCGACCGGGCGGCTGATCTTGTAGTTGACATGCTTGACAAATGTGGCGAAATACAATATAATACCGCTATGAATAAGGGTTTCCACGAAGAGAACTCAGCAAATAAGCCCCCGTTCACCGTCTTCCTTGCGGTGGCTGTTATTTTGTTCGTGCTCTCACTTTCCGTAGCTGATTCGCTTGGTCTCGTGCCGGATTATATCGACGGCACACAGGGCGAACATCTCGCATACAACGAATCGATCGATAATACGATCGCTGAATCTATGTCGATATCAGATCTTCCTGAGCTTGGCGAAGAAGTACCGGCACCGGTAGCAGCGCCTGTTGAGGCTCAAACTGTCGCGACCGCAAAACCGAAGTCGATCATCATTCCTGCGATCGGTATGAATCTTCCGGTCCAGAATCCGACGACCCGTGATCTTGCGGCGCTCGATACGCTTTTGCAGAAAGGTCCGGCTCGATACGTTGATTCCGCAAAGCTCGGCCAGAAGGGCAACGTGATCATCTTCGCGCACTCATCGAATCTTCCGGTCGTGAAGAATCAGATGTACAAGGCGTTCAATCGAATTCCTGAACTCGTACAAGGTGACACCATCACGATCGTTGGTGACGACGGACAGAAGTATCTCTACAGCGTTATCTCGGTACGCAAGGCAGATGTGAGCGATGCAACGATCGATCTCTCACCACGTGTCGGTACCAAGCTCACCTTGGTTACGTGCGACACGCTCACGGGAAAGAGCGCTCGATTTATTCTTGAAGCCGACTTTATCGGAACCGTAGACCTGTAAAATATTCACCCCATTAGATAACTCGCGGATTAAACGACAACTGTATGACATCAAAATCAATCGAAAATCTCAGTACTGCACGGAAAGCGTCTGTATCTAACGGGGTAAAAACTACCATCTCCGTCATCACGCTTGCATTCGTGCTCGCGTTCCCGCAGGTAAGCTCGGCGATGTCGTATGCGTTTCCGTATACACAGCAGCAAGCGCAACCGATCTACTATGAGCAGTTGTCACTCACCGGGTGCCCGTACCCGACGAGCGTTTCGGCATTCACCGGCACATCCGCGTCAACTGGAGTATCTGTGCCGACCGGCGTCTCGTACGACACGAGTGATTCGTATCTTGTTGGTGTATCCGAGCGCACATCCGAGAGTTATCTCGTCGGTACATCGTACCGAACAGGGTACTCAACACCGACCGGCGTCTCTGACGGTCCGGTAGGATCTTCGTACACGACCGGCGTGTCATACCCGACGGGTGTTTCTGCCGGCCCGGTGGGAGTTTCGTACTCAACAGGATCAAGCTACGCGACCGGCTATTCAACAGCGACGGGTTCATCTGTGCCGACCGGCTACTCAGCGCCGACAAACCGTCCGAAGGGGACCAAGATGGGAGCGCCTAACTACGCCCAGTACTCGAATCCGAACTACTACCACGAAACACCGACTCAGATGCAGGACTCCACAGGCTACACATACGTTTCGTACTACCCAGAAAACGCACAACAGTACCAGCAGGTAGGCGCTGCGGGTTCTGTCGGAAGCACCGCACAGTATCGCTACGACGAAGTAATGCAGGTGTACTACCCGAGTTTCTAAGATCCGAATCGGATTGACAGGGGAGTCCTGCCTGATGTATTGCTTACGGCAGCCAACAGAGGCTTACAGGAGCAGCCAGATGTCTGACATACAGATCGAGAATCAGGAGACAGAACCGAAACGCTTCGTCAAACTACGGATCGCACTCGGCTTGTTGCCCGATCCGCACGGTCGTCCGAGCTTCTTATGGCTCGAACGGTGGAATGCCTACATCATCACGATCTTCGTGGCGTTCGGCATACCGGCGCTCGCGCTCAGTGATATCGGCTGGGCCAAGATAGTGATCGCGGCGGTGTGGTTTTCTGCGTGGTATCCGTTCTTCGTCTATTTCGAGGGTCGCGAGATCGTCGGCCAAATGCAGGGCCGGGGATCGCTGGATGCCGCGCAGGCGAGCAAGCAGATGAGTTCCGCACAAAGCCCGTACTGGGGCGCTGTCGCGGCGTTCATCTTTTGGGTCGTGGCGCTCGCGGTCCATGTCACGCTGCGATTGTCGCGCGAAGTCGACCAGGCAGACTTTGCCAACAGCGTCTCCTCGATCGTCTACTCCGGACTCAGTACGACGCCGCTCAGATACGGGCTCATCGAATGGTGGCTCATTGTGCAGATGGTGTGGGCGACTCGGCTCAACAACAAGACGTTCTACAACATCATCACCGAGTTCCTCAAGGCGACGCCCCGGGCCGAACGATCCGAGCGTCGCATTCCGTAGTCCGCCAATCACTCGGTCTCTGTGATCAGAACTTTCAGACGCCGCGGGAAACCGCGGCGTCTTTTTAATGGCTTAATTACTGCCTTTCTTCATGATTTCGGCACTAGAGAATCGCTTGACATTTGCGTCAAGTGTGATAGGATATAAAAGGTAAATTATCGCAACGCCTACAGGGGGAGCACCCACATGGCAATCGAACAACTTCCGCTCGTTCCGTTCCGCAACGGCAAGATCCAGGGCAACAACTTCAGGTTCATGCCCGGCCGTACGACCAGCAGCCAGACCGTGTTCAGGTCGCTGTCGTACGTTCGCGGCACCACGAATCTGGACGGTAACGAGGTGATGAGCCTCGGCGCCGTCATCGGCCCGAACCAGGAAGTGAAAGGCAGCGGGGACAGTGTCATCATCGACCCCAACGCCAAGATCATCCCGGTCCACGCCACCACCAAGGACGACGTCGTGCCGATCCGCGAATTCCTCACTCCCGAGGAACTCAAGAAGCCGGCAAACAAGCGTCGCCCCAAGAAGTTCATCGACTTCGCCACCTTCAAGGAGATGGCGCCGAACGATGTGCAACTGGTGCGGTACCTCGGCGAGCCGAAGATCAACGTCGAAGCCTGGACTGGGCTGTTCGAGCCCATGACGGAAGAGATGTATCAGCTCCTGCCCGCGCTCAATCACGGTTCGACCGCCTATTCCGGCGGCAGGAACGTGGTGAAGGCGCGCAAGGGTCTGATCGATCCGAACGCTCCCGAGGCCGAGAAGGTTATCGCCCGCAAGCTCGCCAAGATGCTCTACGAAGATCATGGCGATCTGTGCAACGGTATCCCGATGTGGTCGGTTCGCACCTGGGAGATCGAATATTCTTCCAAGGACAGCGAACTGGTCCTCGCGCGACACTTCAATGCCTTCTACACCATCGAGGTGGACAAGGGCGAAGCGCTGAAGATCACCAAGTTCACGGACAAGGACGCAACGAAGTGGGAACGCAGGTTCCAGAAGGACTTCAATGCGCAGTTGATCGCGGACCAGGTGCGTGCGGACATCGACGCCGGCATCCAGAGCCAGACGGCGGCCTGATCTTTCAATAGAGTCGAGAGACTCAACCCGCGCGGCAGTGTCACCACTGCCGCGCGTTTCCTATATATTTTGTTGGTATCATACGAGCATGTCCGCAGAGAGTGGTCCGCAAGCACCCAAGAACGATTGGGATAAAGTTCTTCTGCTTAAGAATGCAGCTGGAGACTTGTGGTACCGCACCAAGTCCGGTGAGGTCGTCGTGCTGGATGAAGCGGCCGAAGACGAACTCTCCCGACAAAAGAATCAGCCCGATACGCCTCCGGCGGATGGATATCCGGAATTTTCTAAACGTCTGGGAACCGAAGAATTGCCCGTCACGGATCCGAGCGAGGTAGAAAAGATGCGCAAGGACCTGGATGTGTTCATCAACAACATCGTAGATATCGATACGGATACGCGCACGCATTTCATGGAAGAGATGATCGCTGCAGAAGATGGCCACGATCTGGAAGTGCTTCGCGCGGGCATACAACAAATGCTTGATGAAAAGGCCGCCGCCGCACGTGCGGCTTCCGGAGCAGCAGGCGCAGGTACGTCTACTACGCCCAACCCGACAAAAACACCGGCTGAGGTCTACGCAGAAATAAAGCCGCAGGAGAAGGAGAGGCTCGCGCGTAAACGGGCGATCGAAAAGGCCAAACGCGATGCAATAGCTGAGCTCGATGCAGAAGAGGCAGCAAACAATCCGCCTCCTGCACCGAAGACTCCCGAGGAGCTTTTCGCAGAGAAAGAGGCGGAGGAAACACAGCGATTGCAAAAGAAAGAAATTGAGGAGCGTGCAAAAAAACGGGCGAGAGAAAAGATCGAAGCTGCGGCAAAAGCAAAGACTGATGCAGAAGCCGCGGTCGTCTTCGCTGCAGAAAAAGATTACTACACTGCCCGATTTGAAAATCTCCGCAGGCACGGAGTCCTCAACGATACAAATGCGATCCTCGCTGAAGACGAGGTGGCACATACAAAGACCAGCGAAGAGCTGAAGAGTCGATTCGATGATGAACTCAAAGGCCTCGAGCTTCGATTGCCCGAGAATGTGCCCCCGCCGGAAGCAGGTATCAATGCGATCAATACCAACGCTGAATTCTCACAATTGACCCAAGAAGCCATCAGTAATATCGAAGCGATCATCGAGGCAGGTGGCAATCCCAACCGCACGTATGAGTCATATCGAAAACGGTTCCGTGCGGCAGATCTCAAGTACTTCGATGCTGAGCTGCAGGGGAGGGAGAAGGCGATCGGAAAGTCCTACGATATCGATTATGGCTCGATGTCACCGGCCGACCGTATGCGCGCCAAGAATCCGGCGCCGGTCTTACCGTCGTGGGCGGGGAACTATCTCGCAAATACCGACGGCACCCGGAGCTGGCTTACGCATAAGGCGGAGAAGTACGGCGACATGCACCCGTTTTCCATCGAAGAAATTCGAACGGACCCGAAAAAGGACCAACTCTTCGGCGAGTTCATGACCTCTGTCGATCACAACAACACGATCCTCGCGACCATCGCCGACGGCCGCCCGCTGGATTCCGCGCAGCAGCAACTACTGGAATATTGTCAGTACGAATTTACATACCAGCACAAGCGCGCCGAAGCGCTCGCGGAGATGCTCACTCCTGATTTCATCAAACAGCTTATGAAGCACGATGACTTTATGCGAAGCGTGACTGTCATGTACGGAGCCGAAAAAACGCATGCGTTCCTGAAGGAGGATGTGTTCAATATCGCAGTTCGTGATCGCGGCACCTTCGACCGCCTGGCACTCGCCGCATGGCGGCTCAATCGAATGGGCAAGGAATCCGTGTTTACGAACAAAAGTCGCGGACAGGAACATGCCGAAATGGCAGATGTGTTCGCAGACCGGTTATATGATCCGAAGGTTCAGGCAGCGCTCCAGAGCGAATCGGTAGGTGGGACAAAAGCGGGCGAAGCACTTGGTGGTATTCATGCGCTCGCTGCAAGTGAGGTGTCTCCGCAAAAACTACAGGAGCTCTTTGATCGCGACAAAATGAAAGAAAAGATCAACGGTCGCGGATGGGACAAATGGACGACTACCGAGCGCAACGATTACAAGAGTAAGTGGCGACCGGAGGAAGTGATCAAATCCACTGATAAGAAAGAGCTCGGATTCTTTGCGCAGGTAAAGCAGGCGTTCATGGAAACATTGTTCGCGAAATCTAAGAAAGAAGTCAAAGCGCACTGATATGGAAGACTACGACATCAAAGGGATCGTCGCAAAATTCGAGGCAACCGTTCCACCAGGGGACGATGCCGCTGCGCAGGCGTTCTTTGAAGAGATATTTCCGAATTTCTCGCAGGAGCTCAAAGAGGCCTTCCTGCGCGAAGCACTTATCAGTGCGCTGGAGAAGTCGGTCAATGAGATGGGAGAGGAGCGAATGAACGAACGGACGGCTTGACAGAGCCATATTTTTGTGAATTAATATGTCCGGCAACTGATCGAAGGATCGGTATAGTCGTTACATTCGTAAACTTGATACGGAGGCGCCATGGCACACGTTGCCGCGGTACTTGCCGCTCTAACCGTTTTCCTGTGGGTCCTGGGTATCGTGCTCATGAGCACATCCTATGAGCAAACAGGAGTACTGATGACCGGGCTCGGCTTTATCACCGGGACGGGACACGCATTCGTGCGGCGCTGCGAGGCGTCACAGTCATCGCCGGAAATTCCGGCATCAACTCAAGAAGAGGAGAGAGACATGCGAAACGAAACTCAGTCACAGCAATTCTTCGGAATAGTCGCGATGGCGATCGCGCTTGCGATCGCAGTCGCGGTCGGCATCTACTTCACCCAGGTCTTCTGGCGCGACACGACCCCAGACCTCGGTCTCACAGCCGGCGGCGTCGCGATCCCCGCGGAAACCTACCCGATCATTCTCTTGTCGTTCTGGACTTTGAGCCAGCGCGGCATGTCGACGTGGCGTCCTCAAGAAGGCACGGTCGGCAAATGGGCGTGGTGGATCGACCTCTTATCGTCGGCCGGATTGTTCGCGTTCCTGCTCTATACGATGGTCTCTGCGATGATGGGCGGAACGGCGCATACGTCGTTCATGATCATCCTCGCGGCGTTCGTCGTGCAGGGATTCGGCGACCTCGTGCTGAACGGTCGTCATTACTACGGCTCGACCGGCGGTCCCGCGGGCGATCTCTTGAACGGGATCCTCACCGGGAACGCCGCGGTCGGTCCGTACGAGGTTCGGCCGAAAGTCGTGCTGAGGCCCGAATATGTGGTGATCCAGCCCGACGGTTCCGAGCGGACCGTCGAGCCCGAGCTCATCACGGGGCCGGCAGGGAGCTGAAATACGGCTATAACATTGGTCTTTTGACCCTCGGCGGCGCAGCGATGCGCCGCCGTTTCCTATTGACACAGTGAGGTTTGTGTGATAGTGTATCGCCAGCACTTTTCCTTGCGGAAAGGTTCGGATATACACCAACAGGGGAGGCGAACATGGCTGCACCAGCAGGCGGTGGTGGTCCCCGATTCGGGATCACACTACCACCGATCACCGTTCGTCAGCCTGTGCGCTATGTGCAGGATCAGACGATCGAACGAACGACGACGGACCCACGGTCCGGCGCACCGCTCTCAGTCGAGCAACAGAAACTCGCCGCCTATGAACTGGGTGTGCGTAACACAAAACGAGGAGGAGACACTGCAATGGCAGGTGATGCGAAGAAGGACGACCACGGTCACGCGATCCCCGCGTGGATCACGAACTTCGTGATCGTTGTCGTGATCGGAGCGATCGGCTTGATCACGATCCAGTATTTCGTCAACAATATGGATCGTGTTGTGAATCCCGAACGCGCGGCGCTCGTCGATCTGAAAACGTCGATCGACGAACTCAAGGCCGAGAACCAGAGATTGCGAACCGGCGGTGGAGGTTCCATCGGTGGGGGAGCAACGACTGGCGGCGGCACTCGTGTCACCGGCGGCGGAGTCCCGCGCGGAGCGATCACCGGCGGACGAGTTGCGTCTCCGGAAGAGATCGCACGTCGCGTTCGCCACAAACAGACGTTCACGGCGGTGCCCTGCATCGACGGCTACGTCAAGAATCCGGACAACAACCAGTGTGATCTGGTCGAATGGATCCCCGGGCCCATTCCGGAATGATCTTTCACCCTCCACGGAGGGTACCAGCAGACGGCTAGCAATAGCCGTCTGTTCCTTTTTAGTATCCTTGACAAAAGGGGATATTGTGGTAACATTTCCCCTAGGAGGAGGTCACATCCGTGACATGCCTCAAACGTCCATAAATGGAGAACCACCAATGACCAAGCGTTTTTTGGCTTCGCTTATCGTGGCGGCGGGTTTCGCGTTCTCGATGATCTCGCCGGCCTCGGCGCAGGTTCACACCGGCGGTAGCAATTTCACCCGTGCGGGCGTTCCGTCCGAGGGGGAAGTGTTGCGTCGTCGTGGCGCCTCCGGCGAATTCGGTCGTAACAACACGATGGTCCCTGGTTCGGAGTCCGCTCCGCGCCATGGTCACGGCCAATACGGTCATCGCCATCCGAATCCGCACCAGCGCTACGCGCATGGCGGTGGATATCGCGGTGGCGTGATCGTGGCTCCTGCCGGCGCCTACCAGGAACGGCTCATCACCAGGTTCGGCGGATCGACCGTCGCGCGTGGTGGAGCCAGGCCGGTTCCGACTCCGGAGCAGGTCGCCAAAATGGTGAAGCACAAACAGACGTTCACGGCGGTGCCCTGCATCGACGGCTACGTCAAGAATCCGGACAACAACCAGTGCGACCTCGTTGCCTGGGTCCCCGGACCGGATCCGCAGTGATCTTTCGCCCTCCACGGAGGGTACCAGCAGACGGCTAGCGATAGCCGTCTGTTCCTTTTGGTACCCCTTGACAAAGGGGGATTATGTGCTAGTATGTCCTTTAGGAGGAGGTCACACCCGTGACATGCCTCACAAATTCACAACGGAGGACTACCATGACCAATCGTATCGCTCTCTTCGTCGCCGCTGCCGCCTTCGCTATCGTTTCGACCACGGCCTCCGCTCAGGAGCGTCCGCGTTCGTACGATCCCGCTGTCGGCGCGCCGAAAGCTGCTGTTGCTGCTCCGGCCGCAACGACCGCGAACGCGACCACGGACAAGGTGAACGCCGCCAAGGCCGCTGCCATGAAGAAGCAGCGCCAGGAAGCTCAGCAGCGTTTCGCCGGTTGGCAGAACGAAACTGAGCGCTGCATGATCGAAGCCGGCCTCTCCAAGGAGAAGGGCCACTTCATCGTGAAGCCGGGCAACGTGCTGACCTACCAGGTCCACGACAACGTCTGGTTGCAGCCCGATCGCTTCAACCTCGACAAGCTCGAAACCTGCCGTTGATCTGATCTTTCAAGAACGGTCGGGGAGTGTGTCTACGACACACTCCCTACCACTTTCTCGTCTGAGTCTCATTGCAAAGCGTACGCGCTTTCCAGCGAGACCCAAGTGAGGGTCGCCAAGCACAGCAAGAGGAGATACCAATGCGTGCGATCACTGCTCTTTTCACGCTCATTGCACTGCTCGGCGTCACCTCGGTGGCTCAAGCGCGGTGCACGGAGAAACAGACACCTGCGAAGCAGCGGGTCGTCGAAACCACCCGGGGATTCGTGCCGGTCGCGATCATCATGAACGCACCCGACGACGAGGAATATCCGCGCGTGCCGATGCTGCAGATGACGTTCGCGTTCTGGATGAAGGGAAAGATCAACCTCGTCCACGACAAGATCGGTTACCTGAAGTCGGTACATCACTGTTCGCTCGGTCTCGCGAACGCCAAGGTCCAAAAGACCAAGGTCATCGTGCGAGCCGGAATGGTGCCGGAACTTCCTGTCGAGAATGCAACGGCGATCGGCTCCCGGGTGATCATCCCGTCGAGCGTGGTTGCGGCCCGTCCCGAAGTCGAACTGACTCTCGATTCCGGCACCGAACTCAAAGGTGTCTGGGGGGAGCGGGTCCACGAGGGGAAGCGCATCACGACGCTCACGATCTCCAAGGTCGAATGATTTGACCAAGGGTGGAAACTATTGTGCGGGGAGGCAAAGTATTGTACTTTTGCCCCCCGCCTTTTCATTAGGAGTAGCTTGACAAAATGGAAACTGTGTGGTAGTATAAACAGGTCGAAATCTATTCACTTTTATTGGAGATTTAGAAGACATTAAAAAACAAAATGGTTATGACAAATGTATCGAAAAACATGCTCTTTGCCTTCTTGGTCGCAGTAAGTGCAACAGTGCTTTCATTGGGTGCATTTGCCACGACCGTTCACGCTGACGACTACGGTTTCGGAGTCGACGGCGGTGGTTACTCTGACTTCTCGTCCTACGGCGGTGGTTACTCTGACTTCTCGTCCTACGGCGGCGGTTACGATGACTACTCCACATACGGCGGTGGTTACTCTGACTTCTCGTCCTACGGCGGCGGTTACGATGACTACTCCACATACGGCGGCGGGTACAGCGACTTCTCGTCTTACGGCGGCGGTTACAACGACTTCAGCTCGTACGGCGGTGGTTACTCTGACTTCTCGCAGTATTCTGACTCATACAATCCGGGCTACATCGCGACCGATTCTTACAACCCCGGTTACTACGAAACGGATTCCTATAACCCTGGTTACTACGCAACCGATTCGTATAACCCCGGTTATTACGCAACTGATTCCTACAACCCCGGTTACTACGCAACAGACTCGTACGTAGCCGAGTACATGGACTCGTACGCTGCAGGCAATCCGATCTTGGGTGGCTTCAGCGGCGGAAGCTTCGGTGGCGGCTCATCGTTCGGTGGCGGCGGTTTCTCGATGCCGAAGTTCGGCTCGACCGGCGGCTGCACGACCTGCCACACACAGACCTACACACCTCCGCGAACGACCCCGGGCTGCACGAACTGCAATCCTCCGCGTCCGAACCCGACCTGCACTACATGCGGCGGATCGAATGTAACGAACACGAACATTAACACCAACACAAACACGTGGATCGACAACTCAATCGTCGACAACTCGATCAACGGTAGCTTCAACACGAATATCAGCAACAGCGGTAACACGAGCATCACCACGGTGACTCCGGTTCCGGTTCAGCCGATCATTCAGTACCAGCAGCAGATCGCAGCACCGTACTGTGTAATAACTCTGCAGAATGCAGGAGCGTACACAGCACAGGCGACACTCGTATGGTCTTCAAGCAATGCCCAGTCCGCGTACATCACGTCGATCGGTAACGTTGCTCCGAACGGCACTCGAGTAGTCACCGGCTTCGCGAATCAGACGTACTCGCTCACGGTTACCGGTCAGGGAGGTTCATACACTTGCCACACCCAGTACACCCCGACGTACGTTCCGCCGGCTCCGATCACTCCGAGCGTTTCGCTCACACAGATCCCGTACACGGGTCTTGCACTCGGACCGGTCGCTCAGGCTCTCTACTGGTTGTCGCTCTTCTCGGTCGCAGCAGCAGGTGCATACTTGCTCGTCTACTTCAAGGGAGGTGCGCTTGCAGCCGTAGGTGCCTCGATGAACCGACGCCAGAATCACTTCGTAGTTTCCGAACAGGAAACTGAAGAAGTCTCTGCTCCTGAAGTAACAGTTGAAGAGGTGGAAGAGGTCGCAGCTCCGGCAGCGTCTCTCAACTTCCTCCCGACGATGGCATCCGGCCAGACTCGAGACATCATGTCGGTCATCCGTTCTATCGACGGCGCACCGCGCATTGTGATCAACCGCGCCTAAAAACGGCGAACCAAAAGTCCGCCGCCTACGTGCCTCCAAAAAGTGAACGAAACAGCTCCGACGAAAGTCGGAGCTGTTCTCGTTACATTACAGATACCATCCTCTACATCCATACACTTACCGAAACACTCACATATCACATAACCCCATATACACCATACCTACGCTATAGCGTATACTTGGTGTATATGGGGACTGTTGAAGAGTGGGGAAGAGCTGTCGCAAAAAAGAATCGCACACGCTATTTAATTCTAGAGAGTGTGAAGATCGCGGGCGTTCTCGGTATTGCGCTTGTCGCGCCGAACGTCCTAACGGGTCTTGCCAAAATGGGCGTGATCGCATCGCCCCGCACGGCGGAAACTGCAAAACGGTCATACAAAAGGCTCGTCGCGGCAGGATTGCTTGTATTTGATGGAGGGCATCTACGCATCACACGTCGCGGTGAGACAGAAATGGCACGAATGCTGGGTGCGCGCGCGATACGACCAAGGCGATGGGATGGGAAATGGCGGGTTCTTATGTTTGATGTTCCTGAATACCGTAAATCTATGCGAGACAAGATACGAAGAACTGTAAGAGTTATCGGATTCGAACGCCTACAAGATAGTGTGTGGATCTATCCATATGATTGCGAGGACCTGATCACACTACTTAAAGCCGATTTCAAGATAGGGAAAGATGTGTTGTATTTAGTCGTTGAGTCGCTTGAAGGCGATGGCTGGCTGCGAGCGAAATTCAAACTCCCGAAAGCATAATTGAGAACACACCACACCTACGCTATAGCGTAGGTGTGGTGTGGTGCTTCGGAGACGGAAGATGTGGCGCTCGGTTCGTACGAGCTGGTACGAGTAGGACGAGGAAGAAACTAAAGTGAGCGAGAGGAGATATCGCGCTTCAATCGTTCGATAAACGATTCGATCGATTCGGTGTTCTTGGCACCCGCACGATTCTCTACGGTGACCGTCGTGGCATTCACTTCTTCGTCTCCGACGACGATGTAGTACGGAATTTTTTGCACCTTTACGTTGCGAATTCGTTTGCCGAGGCTGTCGCTGTGATCGAGCTCTGCGCGGATACCGTTCTGGAGGAGTGTGTCGACTGCGGCTGCAGCGTAGTCGGTGTGTTTTTCGGAAACCGGGAGTACACGCACCTGGACGGGTGCCATCCAGAGCGGGAACGCTCCCGCGTAGTGTTCGATAAGGATGCCCATGAACCGGTCAGGAGAGCCGATGAGCGCGCGGTGGATCATGACCGGGGTTTTCTTTGTGCCGTCGTCTCCCATGTACTCGAGTCCGAACCGGGTCGGCATTGTGCGGTCGACCTGAATGGTCGATATCTGCCATTCACGGCCGAGCGCGTCGACCGCCATGATGTCGAGCTTCGGTCCGTAGAACGCAGCCTCGCCTTCGGCGGGCTTGAATTCAACACCACTCTTTTCGAGGATCGAAAGCAATTGTGATTGCGACTGTTCCCATGCCTCGTCTGAACCGAGGTATTTTTCCTTGTTGTTCGGATCACGGAGTGACAAACGGATCCAGTAACCGACTCCGTAGGTCGAGAGCGCATCCTTGACGACGTCGAGCACGTTCAAAAGTTCCGCCTCTACTTGATCCTCACGGCAAAAAATGTGACCGTCGTCTTGGGCGAAGCTCCGCAAACGGGTGAGGCCCGAGAGCTGTCCCGGTCTTTCGTCGCGGTACAGATTCGCGAAGTCCGCGTAGCGGATGGGGAGGTCACGGTAGCTGCGAGGACGCGATGAATAGATCTGCGTGTGTTGCGGACAGTTCATCGGCTTCAGGAACATCTCATCCTCTACATACTGCGATCGTACCGACATCATGTCTTCTTTGTAGGCGTCGTAATGACCCGAGATCTTAAAAAGCTCTGCCTTGTTCACGTTCGGCGTATGCACTTCGCCGAATCCGAGACGAGCGTTCAGTTCGCGGGAGTAGTTAATGATCGCATTTCGCACGATGTTGCCGCGCGGTGTGTAGAGCGGCATGCCGGAACCGACGAGATCGGAAAAGGTGAACAGGTCCTGCTCGACGCCGACCTTGCGGTGGTCGCGTTTGATAGCTTCTTCGCGCTGCACAATGTACGCATCGAGTTCTGCGGGGGATGCGAACGCGAGTCCGTAGATGCGGGTGAGCATGGGATTCTTTTCGTCTCCGCGCCAATACGCGCCCGCTACGCGATCGAGCTTGAACGAGTCGGTATCAATTTCTGCTGCCGGGTTCTCTGCATGTCCGCCGCGGCAGAGATCGGTAAAACCTCCGCAGGTGTAGAGCGTAATGGTCTCACCACGATCGGCGATCTCGTTTATGAGTTCGGTCTTGTATACATTCCCGGCAAATCTCGCGAGCGCCTCGTCACGGGAGACCACCTCGTGCGTGAACTCGGTCCATTTCTTGATGTTCTTGCGCATCGACTTCTGGATCTTTCCGAGCTCGGTGTCAGAGAGGCTCACATCCTTGAAATCGATGTCGTAGTAGAAGCCGTTATCGACGGCCGGTCCGAGCGTGAGGACGGCGCTCGGATAGTGCTCAAGAACGGCCTGAGCCAAAAGGTGAGCGAGGGTGTGTCGGACATCGGAAATAGAAGACATATTCAGGGATGATAGCAGTAATCAGAGGGGGTGCAAAAAACATAACCGCGCCTCAAAGTGCTTGAGGCGCGGCGGGAAGGAACAGGGAAGTCAGTTTGCGATCGACTCCAGGAACACGCGTGTTCGTTCGACGCGCTTTTCGTCCGGTGCCTTAGCGATGTTCATCGTAATGCCGACCACCTCGCCGAGAAAGTCCTTCAGCTTGTTGTGCGTTTTCAGATCAGGATTGGCGTTCTTTGCCGCTTGAAGCAACGGCGCCTTCACCGAATCATCGAGTCGGTAGAGCAGTGCGCACTGATTCTGCAATAATTTCTTGATCAGTTTTCCGCACTCCGTTACCGGCGACAGATCAACGTGGTCTGCTTCCTTAATTTTCGTGAGGACACGTGACGCACCCCGTGCCGATTCTCGAAACTTTGCGAGATCGAATTCCGTTGCGATTTGTGTCATTGCACCCCTTTCGTATCTGATGACAACTGCGCATCCTCTGCGCTGTCGTTACCTTAAATCCTGAGCGCTCGATGTCAATACTTTTTATGAAAAAGCGACCGGAGAATCTCCGGTCGCGTTTGCGTGATCTCTGTTCAGGAAGGAATAACAAGACTGTCTTCTTCCGAGAGTCTCATGCAGAAGATCTGCGCCTGAAGGATCTTAGTTTCATCAGAGCGATGACGCGTTTCGACGAGGCGATCAAGCGTGATCATCACGTCTGCGATGTCGCGCACGAGGAGCATCGGATCCTCTCCGTAGGGAATGTCGGGATGCAGTTCGAGCAAAACATCTCGCATTATCAGGAGTAGTGCTTCCGGCGGGGTCTCGAGACAAAGTTCGCGGATGAGCAGGCGAAGCGTCCTGCAGGCCGTCTTGATCTCTTCGACCTGTTCCGATTCGGCGTTGTCGGCGCCGAGGCCATGCACGTGGGGTATGGCCTTGCGGCAGGCGATGAATATTTGCCGTTGTTTCAACTCGTAACCTCTCAGATGAATACTACCGTCCTTGTTTAACCACACATACGTCCCGGTGGCAATGTAAGACGGATGAGCTAGAGCGCCTTGGCTTTTTCTGCGACGAAGCTGTCTTCTCCGTTCCTTTCTGAGATCTTACCCTTGAGCATGATGCAGTTGCCGGAAACGATGAGCGCGTCGTGTTCTTTGAGGAGGTTCGGGAATATCACGACCTCGATCGAATCCGAGAGGTCAGATATCTTCAGGAACGCCATTTTTTCTCCTTTCTTGGTAAGGATCGTCTGCACGGTCTCTACATAGCCGGCAATGACTGTTTCCACATTCTTCAAATGTTCCTTTGCGTGCTTGATGCTGTTCTTCGCATTCGAGAGTTTTGCTGCATGCTTATCGAGCGGATGGCCCGAGATATACAGGCCCAGCAATTCTTTTTCCCACGCAAGCTTTGTATCGGTCGGCACGTCCGGCGACGGATCGAGTTTGAGCTTCGCGAGGGCCGGAGCGGTTGAGAGTCCGCCGAACAGATTGCCCTGGTCGACCGGTGTCTTGGTGAGTTCGCGGTGGAATTCCAGAAGTCGCTCGATGTTGTGCATCAGGACCCCGCGCTCGGCATAGTCGTCGAGCGCGCCGCTCTGAATAAGGGATTCTAATGATTTCTTGTTGAGGTTCTTG
>JAGOTU010000080.1 GCA_018061585.1 Minisyncoccota bacterium
CATCGCTCGCCGCATGGGTGTTTTGGGAGCGCGATTTTCCTGCTAGAAAATCTCTCGGTTTCGTGCCGACGCACTGCAAATGTCCCAAAACACCCATACAGACTCGCTTCCTGTTGGTCTGGTGAATTTTATTGTGTAGTCTAGGCAAATGCTTAAGGAGGACTTGAAACAATTCGACCTGCCGGATGAGCCGGGTATCTACATATTCCGCGGAGCGCGGAAGAAAATTTTGTATATAGGCAAGGCAACTGTCCTTAAGGACCGCGTCCGCAGCTACTTCTCCAAGGATCTCGCGGAGGCGCGTTCTCCCGCGATCGTTCGCATGATCGAAGAGGCGCTCACGATCGACTGGCAAGAGACCGAGTCGGTTCTAGAGGCACTGATCCTGGAGGCAAATCTGATCAAGCAGAACATGCCGCAGTACAATGTGCAGTCCAAGGACAACAAAAGCTTTAACTACCTCGTTATAACGAAGGAGGCATTTCCGCGACTTCAGGTCGTTCGCGGACGTGAGCTATTCCAGAACTGGAATGACTCACAGATCAAAAAGCTCTTCGGACCGTTCCCGCAGGGGCAATCGCTCCAGGAGGCGGTCAAGATCGTACGAAAGATCTTTCCGTTCCGCGACTCCAAGTGCACACCGTGTGGCACCGGCAAGAACAAGGCCTGCAAACCGTGCTTTAACCGGCAGATCGGTATGTGTCCGGGCGCATGCACCGGAGAAATTACTAAAGAGGAATACGCACAGACCATCAGGCACATTACGGAGCTGTTCTCGGGAAACTTCCAGGGACTCAAGCGACAACTTACGAAGGAGATGAAAGAAGCTGCAAAGGAGCAAGATTATGAAAAAGCCGAAGTGCTGCGCAGGCAGTGCGAGGCGCTCTCGCATATCAAAGATGTATCGCTGATCAAGCACGAGCGGGTTTCTGCAGGAGGAGGCGCGCGTGTAGAAGCGTATGACGTGGCGCATACAGCGGGCGCCGAAACCGTGGGCGTCATGACGGTTGTGGATAACGGCGAAGCCTATAAAGCTGCATATCGTAAATTCAAGATCAATTCTGTTACGAACAATGATGTCGCAGCGCTTACTGAGATGCTCGAGCGACGCCTTACGCACGATGAATGGCCACTGCCGCGCGTGTTCGCCGTTGACGGCGGAAAAGGCCAAATGAGGGCTGCAGAGCGCATTTTAAAGAAGCTCGGCATCGAGATACCGGTGGTCGGAGTCGTAAAGAACGAGTTCCATAAGCCAGAGCGATTGATCGGGGACACGCGCGCCATACAGGCGTATGAGCGTGACATCTTGCTCGCCAATAATGAGGCACATCGCTATGCAATCACGTGGCATAGGCGCCGCAGGGCCGATGCCATGGGATTGTAAGGGGTTCGGGGAAATGAAAAGCGGTTGACCGCTTTTCATCCGGTGCCGCGAAGACGGCAATTGCTATGTGAGCGTAGCGAACCAGCAATAGGGTTCGCCGTGGAGGAAGGCAGCGAGCGAAGCGAGTGTTGGAAACCGTGGGTTTCCAAGGAGCGAAGCGACGTCTGTTGGCATCGCAAATTCACAGCTTGAGCACAAATACGCGCAACTGACGCTGTTGTGTAGTAAAATTCCTACATGATAAACGGACCGATGGTCGGCGGATTCTTGATTGCGCTTGTCTTGATCGGCGCGGCACTGTTCGCCGGTACGTGGTTCGCGAGCGCACTGCAGTTCCAGGGAGCTCATTCGCTCGATGCGGCACGCACAACGCGTCCGGTCGTCTGTTCATTCAATATCAGTGATGTGTCACAAAAAACGACGGGCTACATCCACGCTCGTGATGGTTTGATCCGATTCGATATACACGATGCAAAGGACGACGAGATCGTCGATTGGGGCGTCGAAGTAAACATGTTCGACCCGGGCGTGATGATGACGCGTTCCGCAGCCGACGAACCGTTCGTGAGTCTCAATGATCACCCGGATCTGCGCGTGCAGGTGCTGGATAACCTCAATACGATCATTCGTAGCGAAAAGGTACACTGTGCACCATGGTGGTCAGCGAGCGGATTCCGGTTTGCGCTCGAAGGAAAGTTCTTCAAGTGATCCGGAGGTCAGATATCCAGATAGCACAGTGTTGTCCCCATACTTGATGAACGCGCGGGGTACACCCCATGAGATAACAACAACATAAACAGCTGTGGATACTACGGCGTGTATCTCACGGGGTATACTTTTGAAATGGTACGAACGATCGTCGGTGTGCTTCGCGGTGGCACGTCATCCGAATACGGACTTTCTTTGAAGACGGGCGCGGCAATGATGAATGCCTTGCCGGAGGATTCGTTCGAAACGCGTGACATTTTGATAGACAAAAAGGGTATGTGGCATCATCGCGGCACACCGGCCACTCCCGCACGCGCTCTCTCGCAGGTGGATGTTGTGTTGAATGCACTCCACGGCGGCGTAGGAGAGGACGGAAGCGTCCAGCGTATTTTGGAGCGAACAGGAGTGCCGTTCGCGGGAGCGCGCTCGATGCAAAGCGCTATTGCACTGAACAAGATCCGTGCACGCAACGTGTTGAAGAACGCAGGAATCCGGATGCCGGTCGGACTTTCTTTCACATTGCGCGACGGTCTGAATACCGCCGAAATGGCGCGCCTGGTTCACGCGAGTGCTGCCGGCCCGTATATCGTAAAGCCGCCGAGTGAAGGTGCGAGTACCGGAGTGCGCTTCGTGCAGACCTATATAGAACTACCCGATGCGCTCGGTGATGTGCTTGATATGTACGGTTCTGTTCTGGTGGAAGAGTTCATTCGCGGCGACGACGCGACCGTGGGTGTCATAGACGGATTCCGCAATGAGTCAGTGTATGTGCTACCACCGGCACACGTGCAGCGTGAGGGTCTGCACGTAGAGCGACATCATCACGATAACGGCACACTTTCACACATCGCACCTGCGGGATTTTCGTACATACAAAAACAGTCGCTTATGGATATCGCAAAAACAGCACATAAGACGCTCGCGCTCTCTCATTTCTCGCGATCGGATTTTATCGTATCTCCGCGGGGCATCTATCTGTTGGAAGTGAACACCAATCCAGGTCTGTATCCGGGATCATCGTTCCCGGTGATGCTTGGCGCGGTGGGTTCGTCTGTAACGGAATTCCTGCAGCACGCGATACAACTGGCGCGCTCCAATACATAGCACCAAATAAAAAAGCCAGTTGTTCGGGACAACTGGCAAACCCTGATCGGACTCAGCCGAACATTCTCTGGCGCGCTTCGTGGACCACGCGGGCGCGACGCACGTCTACATGGTCGACCATCGGCATCGCCGGATGCGGCCAGTAGTCGGCGACCCGCGGAAGAAGATCTCGCCAGACGTGACGAATGTCCGTGTAATCGTCGATCTGGAACGACTTCTCCGATATCGCCTTGACCATCGTTATCACAGTTCCGTCCTTGAATTTCAGGTGTTCGCCCGAGGCGAGCGGTTTGAGCGCGCCCCCGTCGGACATGAGGACATTCGACGAAACCGGATCACTTCGTTCGTAATCGAGCGGGCCACACGTCAGGTAATGCGTGAACACCGGGAGCGCGCCATCGGTCATGAAGCCGCGGATCCTTCCGCCTTCAGACGGAATGCTGCCCATCTGAATGGGGGTCTCCAGGAGGATCGCGTGCGCGTGCAGGCGCACGGAATTGATATACGCGTCGTTAACATTCGTGATCAGACGATACGTACGCTGTGGGGCGCTCGACATGGCAATCTCCGGCTGTGCGTTCGGGGTCAATAGTCCGCGAGCACTCTATTTCAACACAATATATCTGTCAACTCGTCAAGGCGCTTATTTGCTAACTAATGTGCGAAGAAGCAATGAGGCCGATAATGAATATTCCGAGAAAATTAAAGGCAAACGACAACGGCACAAAATGGATCTCGCGCATGCGTGAAAGTCCAAGGAGGCTAATGCCGAGCTCGTCGGGAAGAGGAGAAGCAATAATGACACCGCCCGCAAAAAAGGTGAGGTAGCGAAAAAAACGGAATCTCATGAGCTTTGTAAAACGCC
>JAGOTU010000013.1 GCA_018061585.1 Minisyncoccota bacterium
CTATATGGCCGATTTTACATACTTCTGCCCAGTGAGCGCTCAAGGATAGTTCCAACTTCGTACCTGCTTGCGCAGGCATGCCAAACACCCCCCCCAGCTACTGTAGAATTGTCATATGAGCGAAAAGATACCGGATCTGAATGAACGAAAGGAGCAGGTGGAGAGTCTCGTGGAGTTGTCTGTTCGTGCCGAGACGGCCGCAGATAAGTCGGCGGTTTACGATGTAAATGTTGCCGCATTCGGGAGGGAAAAAGAAGCGCGCCTTGTTGATGCACTGCGTGCGAGTGGCGCGTTCGTGCCAGAACTCTCGCTAGTTGCCGAGCGTGATAATAAAATTGTGGGTTATATTCTTTTTACGAAGATCGACATGAGGGAGCATCCGGAGCATCGTTGTGTTGCGATCGGGCCGGTCTCTGTTGATCCGACTGCACAGAAACAGGGAATCGGAGCCGCTCTTATAAACAGCGGCATCGAGAAAGCGAGGGCTCTTGGTTACGACTCGGTCATCCTTTTAGGGCATCCTGAATAATACCCCCGGTTCGGATTTCAGCCGGCATCTCAATGGGGAATCACGACCTTATACAATGCGCCGCAAGCAACGTTTGCGCTTGAACTGAGACACGGCTCACTTCAGGATGTGACAGGTGAGGCGCACTATGCGAAGGAATTTGCCGACAACGACTGTTAGTCTTTCATCTTGAATATCACCAGGGTACTCGCTTTAAGAGCTGAACCTTTGCGGAGTTGGTGGGGCATTGCCGAAACCGCGATTCTCTGGTATAAAATAGCAAAAATAGCTGCGGTGTCTCAGAATGCATATGTCTTCATCAGTTTCTCATGTAAAGGGGTCTCAGGACCCCATTCTTATCGTTACCGAGAACCTCAACGTAGGGGGTGCGGAAAAATACACCGTTCTTGTTGCCAATGAACTCCACGCACGCGGTCGACGCGTCGTTGTGCTGGCCAATGATGGTCCGTTTCGTAAGCATTTCCACCCGGACATCCGCTTCGTACGGGCATTCTTCGAGCGGGGCATCCTGGGAGTCTTGTATGGTGCATTTCAGATGATCCGCATCACGCTTCAAGAGCGAATTCCGCTCATTCACGCACAGAAACTTGAATCAAGTAAGGCGGCGTGGCTTGCACGATTTGTAACGGGTGTACCGGTCGTCAAGACGGCGCATGGCTATACGCCGGCGGAACTAGTCCGTCTCGGCGGAGTCATAGACAAGTATTCTGATAAGGTCGTGACGGTCGTTGATTGGCTTTTGCCGGAATTGGAAAAGAACGGCGTCCAAGGCGATAAACTCAGTGTCATTTACAATGGTACAAGCGATGAGCCGTTCGTTCAGGACCGTGAGCGAGTACGTCGCGAGATCGGCCTTACTGCGACCGACAAGGTCGTGATCTCGCTTTCGCGCCTCGAGAGAGGAAAGAATTTTACCGCGCTCGTGCAGTGGTTTGCAGGTGTCGTCGCGCTCGTGCCCGAGGCGAAACTCGTAATTGTGGGGGGCGGACCCGAAAAACAGAGTCTCATTGAAGAAGTGAAAGAAAGTCATCTCGACAAAGCCATCATATTCGTTGATGCAAAGACAGAGATACGAAAGTATTTGGATATAGCAGACGTGTTCTGTACGCCGAGCATCGGACGGGGAATGGCCGTATTAGAGGCAATGGCCGCTGGGTTGCCGGTGGTTGGCTTCGAGCCCATCGGAGAACCACGTGTCGTGGTAGACGGCGAGACCGGATACCTCATTCAAAAGGATGATGGAAAGACACTGGTCGAAAAGATCTCCCACCTCCTCCGGAATCCGGATCGTGCCCGGAAATTCGGCGAAGCCGGACGGAAGCGCGCACGAAACAAATTTTCGCAAAGAGCGATGGTAGATCAACTTGAACTCGTGTATGCGCAGACTTCTAAAAAGGCATTCCCTTCAGGACTTTCTACGCGCATCTGAGTTGACGTCATTGGAGTCGATGAATTTTGCGTCTCGGGTCACTATTTTTATATGGTGATGAGAAATATTTCGGTTGAACGAACCAGTCAAAACGGGTATCATCTCTCGAATGCGGCAGATCCTCGTTGTGGGCCTTGGTGTGCTGGTTGCCGTCAGTGTGATCGTCGGTTTTTTTGCGCTCAGACAGGTGAGCGACGAGCGTATTGATCTGACATCAAGATTGCAATCACGTAGTCAGCTCCTTGCAGACACGCTTGTAGAGAGTATTGAATCGTCATACAACAGCGGCGCAACAACTACAGTGCAACGCGTCGTCGATCGTTTTGCTAGCAGTGAACGGCTCGCCGGTCTCGGTATTTTTGACAGCAGCGGCGTGTCTGTTGCCTCTTCAGAAGATCTTCCGCTTCCCGAGAGCAAGATCGTAGCCGACGCGATGGATACGGACGAGGCGCAGGGAGACTTTCTTTACCGCGATGGGGAGAGTTACTACATACTTGCCATGCCGCTACACGATGACGGTAGGGTCGTTGGGGCACTGACGGTCGCCCAGAATGCGACATATATCGAGGACGCGATCCAAGATATCTGGAAGGATAACCTCATTCGTTGGCTCACCCAGGTTGTCGTTTTTGGATTCGCCATTTTCGTACTAGTTCGCTTTGTGTTCTTTCGGTCCATTGCGCAGATGACTGACTCGTTGCAGGCGCTCCGTAAAGAAGGGGGCACAGGCGCGGCATTGTCCGGTTCAAGCATGTTTGAACCGCTCGTCGGAGAAATATCAAAAGTGACGAGTAGTCTGCGGCAAGCGCGGCACGCGGCCAGCGAAGAGGCGCGCATGCGTCTTGAAAAACTTGACTCACCGTGGACTGCTGAACGCCTCAAGGAATTCATAAAGGCACAGGTCAGGGAACGTCCTATTTTTGTCCTCTCAAACGGGGAGCCGTATGTGCACTCAAAAAATAAGAATAAGATCGAATGGAAGGTGCCCGCAGGCGGTGTTATTACCGCTATCGAACCGGTCATGGAGGCGTGTGGTGGAGTGTGGATCGCTCAAGGAAGCGGGGATGCGGATAAAGAGGTTGCAGACGCGGATGGGAAATTACGAGTTCCACCCGACGAGCCAAAATATACGTTAAAGCGTGTATGGCTCACAAAAAAGGAGGTCGCAGGCTTCTACAACGGGTTTTCGAACGAGGCACTGTGGCCGCTGTGTCACATGGCGCATGTGCGGCCGCAATTTCGCAAAGAGGACTGGATGGAGTACGTGAAAGTTAATGCAAAATTTGCGAAGACATTACTCGACGAGATACGCCATGTAGAGCGGCCGATAGTGCTCGTGCAGGATTATCATCTCGCTCTCGTGCCGGAGATCATCAAACGAAGTCGCCCGGATGCACAGGTATCGATCTTTTGGCACATCCCGTGGCCGGCGGCGGCACAGTTCACAATCTGCCCATGGCGCGCAGAGATACTCCGCGGCATGCTCGGTGCGGACCTTATTGGCTTTCACACCCAGCAGTATTGCAATAACTTTATTGATACTGTCGCAAACGAGATAGAGTCTCGCATCGGCTACGAAGACTTTTCGGTCTTTCGTGAGGCTCATCAAACATTTGTTCGACCGTTTCCGATATCGATCGCATTTCCCGGTAACGCCGAGATGCCCGGTGTGGTATCCGACGATACGCTTGCGCATTTGCACATCAGAGCCGAACAGCTTGTACTCGGTGTTGATCGCCTGGACTACATCAAAGGTATCCCGGAGCGCATTCGAGGATTTGAGTTCTTTCTCGAGGCGAATCCGCAGCAGCGGGGCAAGGTAACGCTCTTGCAGATCGGATCTCCAACGCGCGCGGGTGTGGAAAAGTATCGTGAATACGCCGAGCAGATCCGTAGCGAAGTGCAACGAGTGAATGCCAAATTCGCATTTGGTGATTGGAAGCCGATCATTCTCGAAGAGCGGAGCTACTCGCACGACGAATTGCGCGCATTGTATCGACTCGCACATGTGTGCTTGATCACATCTCTCCATGACGGTATGAACCTTGTTGCCAAGGAATATGTGGCGGCGCGTTCAGATGAAGCGGGAACGCTTATATTGAGTCAGTTCACCGGAGCCTCTCGCGATATGAAAGGGGCGATCCTTGTGAATCCCTATAGTGCCGAGGATACCGCAGCTGCTCTTGCGCAAGCGCTGTCAATGCCGAAAAGCGAGCAGCACCGTCGGATGAAAACATTGCGGGCATCAGTGCGCGATTACAATATATATCGGTGGTCGGCTGAGATACTTAAATCACTTTCGCAGCTCGATTAACATGAAGCCCGCAAGACGACAGATGACGGCAATCCTTGATCGAATTCGGCAGAAAGGCTGCGTGCTCATGCTCGATTTCGACGGGACGCTTTCACCCATCACGGCTCGTCACCGGCGCGCCACGCTTTCTCCTGTGGCGCGTCGCGCGCTCGTACGACTTACCAAGCAACTCCCGATAGCGGTAATAAGTGGTCGATCGCTCGGGGATGTGCGCAGTCGTATACGTATTGCCGGCATTTCGTACGCGGGTTCTCATGGCCTTGAAATGCGTATGGCCCGACCGCATGTGCATATTGCAGTAACGATGCCAAAAGAGACGATGCAGATGTTTCGTGCTGCTCGCGCGAATCTATCCAAGATCGCGAAAAAGTATCGCGGAGTGTCGATCGAAGACAAAGGAAAAAGCTATGCGATCCATTACAGACGGCTATCCCACAAGCAGGCAGAAGCATTTGTGAGCGAGGCCGGGACGGTGCTTGCCCCGTATATTCTGAGCGGAAAAATACGAGTGATAAACGATCTTTCTACATTCGACCTCGTGCCTCA
The DNA here is from genome assembly GCA_018061585.1 of Minisyncoccota bacterium. Classification (GTDB taxonomy): domain Bacteria; phylum Patescibacteriota; class Minisyncoccia; order Phycocordibacterales; family UBA2100; genus UBA10103. Next base: position 4,819 of record JAGOTU010000013.1, read on the forward strand.
TTCAGGTCGAACAAAAGGTCAGTGTGCGAGAGAAATGTATGCTGCACTGAAGCGCCATAAGAATGCGGTGCCTGTGTATATAGGGGACGGTGTGACGGATGAGGATGCATTTGCCGCGTTTCAGAGAAGCGGCATTACGATCCGTGTCGGAAGGTCGCGCACGAGCCATGCGCAGTATTATTTTTCGTCGCGCTCAGACGTCGACAACTTTCTAACGAAGATACTCACAGTGTGAGCATAATCCTGACATGACGATTCTTTCCGAAAAAGTGTGGGAGCGGCACGCCAATCCGTGGAGCGGCTGGTCGCGGGTCGTATCGATGCCGGTCATCGCGGTCGGATTGTATCTGCATAACGTTTGGATCCTCGGCGCAGCAGTCGTGTGGTTGTTCGTCAATCCGGTTCTATTTCCCAAGCCGCGCAGCGTAGACAATTGGATGAGTAAGGGAGTGCTGGGGGAGCAGCTTTACTACGGCGATGGTAAGAAGTTCAAGCGCGACCTTCCGACATTGCTTAATGTTTTGAATGTCCCGGTGTTTATTTCATTTATGTACTTTGCCTGGCAGCAGCAAGCGCTGCTGACCATCTTCGCCGGCGTGCTTACGATGACCATTAAATTTTGGTTCATAGACCGTATGGTTCGTCTGACCGAGATGCGTGGTACGCTTTAAGTATTAGCAGCTCAGAAACCAATATGTTTAAAAGTTCAACTTTGACGTGGTGGCAGATGGGGCTCTTTAAGGCGTCGCTACTTGCTATCGGGGTGGCTATCGGTTCCAATTGGTCGGAAATATTCCTGCCGTATACGGTATGGCTTGTGGGTGTTGGTCTTGTGCTTGGTTTGTACATCGCGATCGTATGGTTTCGCGAGTAATCTCTAACGGTCTGACACATGTACGGTTGGAAATATAAGAATACGATCTTCTTGGGGATCAGTTTGGTTGCGTTGTTTATACTTGCGGACACTGCGATCGCGCACTCACTCATTCGGCAGATCGGTAGTTACGGATACGTCGGAGCATTCATTACCGGAATATTCTTCGTATCAACGTTTACCGTTGCCCCGGCGTCTGTCGTGCTTTTTCATTTATCGCAGGAATTGAATCCCTATGCCATCGCGCTTTCTGCGGGCGCGGGCGCGGTCATCGGTGACATTATTATATTTCGATTCCTGAAAGACGGGGTTTTTGACGAGCTTGCACCACTGTTCAGGCGATTCCACGGTTCGTACTTGAGCCGATTATTTAAGACGCCGTATTTCGCTTGGTTTGTACCGGTGGCCGGCGCCATCATCATTGCCTCGCCGCTGCCGGACGAGATCGGTATAGGGCTTTTGGGCCTCACGAGAATTAATTGGTGGCAATTTGCACTACTTGCATTTGGCCTCAATTCAGCGGGAATATTTGTTATCGTGTCCCTTGCCCAGGCCATTTAAAATAATTCCGAAAGCCTCTTCAAATTCTTGCAGGTCGACAGAGCGATCAGCCCACTGAAATCGTTGCCTGCGCGTAGATCGCTGACGAATCGAAGCCCAAGGGATACCGATACAGTGGGTGAGATTGCAATCGTTTGACACCGGTCTCTGCTGTGCATTGACACAGCACGATGGTGGTATATCATTCAAATATGCATTTGAATGACTTTGCGCGACGTCTTCGCACTGTGGGTGATCAGAGCCGACTGCGCGTGCTCTGTCACCTCATAAAGAAGAAGCAATTGTGCGTTTCAGAGATCGCGCACGATCTGGACATGAGCGTCGCAACGACCTCGCATCACCTGCAGGTAATGGCGAAAGATGGGTTGGTTGTCCCGGTTCGGGAAGGGAAGCGGGTTTGCTACAGCCTCCCGCGGACCGCTCTCATGGCAGATTTCAAGAAGTTCATTTGTGCCCACGCAAAAGTATGAGATCACAAGAACGGGGTGACACGTTCGGCAAAAATATCGCAACTTACAAAAATGTATAGATCCATTTGAAACTATATGACAATGAATAGAACCACTATTAGTATCGGCCTCTTCATCCTCGCGACGGCAGCGCTCTTGACCTATTCTGCATTCTCAAACACATCATTGCTCTCCGGCGACCGTTTCGTCGAATCATACCGACAGACTACAGGTGCGGTATTGCTCGATGTGCGGACTCCCGGCGAGTTTGCAGAGGGACACCTCGATGGAGCGATCAATATCAATCTCGAGAGCGCTTCGTTCAGATCTGAGATCGCAAAACTCGATAAGACAGTTCCGTATTTCGTGTACTGTCGTTCCGGCAGCAGGTCCGCACAGGCTACGGCGATCATGAGAATCGAAGGATTCGAAAGCATCACCGAACTGAGGGGTGGCATCATTTCCAATCAGGACAAACTAACGCTCGTGACCGGTTCGCCTGCGGAAACAGCGGAATATGTCGTCGATGCGAGCGACTTGGTAAACGGGGGTGCGCTCATTGCACAACTTGCCACATCTACATCGCTGAGCCAAGACGAGATCAAAGGACTCGTACAAATGCGCGAGGAGGAGAAGTTTGCTCACGATATATACACCGCGCTCGGATCGAAATGGGGGACAAAAATATTCTCAAACATTGCGAAATCTGAATTGACCCATACAAACGCTGTAAAATCACTTCTTGAGCGTTATGCGATCCCCGATCCTGCTCTCGGAAATGCAGCCGGAGTGTTCGAATCCTCCACGATCCAAAAACTGTACGATGAGCTGCTCGCCAAAGGGCTGCGCTCACGTGAGGATGCGCTATTAGTGGGCGCTACCGTGGAAGACCTTGATATTCGTGATCTCGACGCCCTGATACAGGGGACCGACAAGCGGGATATTTTGATCACGTACCAAAATCTCCAGAAGGGGTCACGTAATCACCTGCGCGCGTTCGTAAAGAACCTGTCCTCTGTGGGATATCAGTATAGTCCGCAATACATCTCTCAGGCGGCGTTTTCCGCGATCACACGATCGTCACAGGAACGTGGTGGTATGTAGAATTGTTTCTACCTCATCCCTAACTGTCTTCTAGACCCTCGATAGTTACATCTTTGCGGCGTACCGGGAACACATTCGGGAGCCCCTCATGCAGGCGGTGCGCTAACTACATGGATAAAATTGTCGACGAACTAGCAAAGGGTAAAACAATAGAGAAAATAGTGCGTAAGCAGAAGGTCGGTTTGCTACAATATTTCCATGGAAACTGAACTTGTTGTTACGCGAGTATTTGATGCCTCCCGCGAACTCGTGTGGAAAGCGTGGACCACGAGGGAGCTCATCGCTCAGTGGTTCGCTCCAGGGGTAGTTATGGACGTGCGCGAGCTTGATGTGCGACCCGGCGGCAAGTTCCGATTTGCAGATCCCGCTGACCCTGCCTCCGGCGAATATACGGGCACGTATATTACGGTCGAGCCCCTGCAAGAGCTTTCCTTCAATGTGATAGATTTTTCCATGACCGATGATCCTGCTGGAGTAGCAGCAGGATTCAAAATAGTCTTCGAGGGCGCTGGCGATCATTGTCAGATAACGCTTACGTCTATGCCTCCTGAAAATTCGTACGACAAGAATACGTTCGATGCATGGACCGGGTGCTTTGATCGATTGGCAAAAGTTATACAGTAGTGCCTATGGCAGAAGTCAAAACAAAAGTGAACAAGGCAAGTGTAGCGAAATTCTTGGGCTCAATTAAGGATGCACAGAAACGAGCAGACTGCACCGCTATTTCTAAGATGATGGAAAAGGCTGCGAAGTCCAAGCCGGAAATGTGGGGCGCATCCATAATAGGTTTCGGTCGCCGTACGCAGAAATACGCTAACGGCAAAACGGGTGAATGGATGACTATCGGATTTTCTCCGCGCAAACAAAACATTGCCCTCTACGGACTCAAGGTTATTCAGGTAACCCACGCGGGTGTAATGGAGAAAAAGGGAGACAACGACTTTCTCTTAAAACTAGGCAAATACAAGGAAGGGGGCGGATGTCTGTATATCAATAAGCTTTCAGACATCGACACAAAGCAGCTCGAGAGGATCATCGGTCTGGCAGTAAAGAGAAAAAAGTAAGCGCGAACACTACTCAAACAAATGTGGCGATGAAATGGTAGTGTTTCCCCATGCCGGAGGGAATAAAAAAGCCGAATAAGAAAGAAAGTATTGAGAGCATTGAGAGGCCTCCGCGTTATCGAACAATTGATCGTGAGGTGATAGAACAACACGAGGACGGTGCTAAGACCGAGCGATGGGTCGAATGCAATGGCCTGACTCATAGGGGATCCGTTCAGAAGATCTCTCCAGGAGAAAAGGGTGAATTCGACTATGTTGAAGAGCTTTCGCGAACGGATCTGGGAGCGTGTACCGGCGGCCATTCTTAAGAGTCGAAAAGTCGTGTAGTGTTTCTTGTAGATTCATAGATACGGGAGCAAAACATGGGCAACGGCCCTATTCGCGCAGTGATTGGGGTAAGCCACCGTGCATCCGAGGGTGGCCAGGAGACCTTCTACATAAGGCGATCCGACCACATGGAAAACTATCCGGGTGTCTGGAGTCTTCCTTCGATCCAGTATGAACCGGCCGAACTCCCGGATCCATTCGATCTCGACGCTGCGTCCCGGATCTTTGCGCGTATGTCAGCGGAGCGATTCGGTAGTGCGACAATTCGAGTCGAAGAGTGGTTGACCGCGGGGAGGTCGGACGAAAATCCGATGCAACGCATGGTGGAGCTTGTGCTCTATCGGATATCGATCGATGGAGCCTTGGCACTCAATCCGCGCTACTACACTGACTGCGGGTGGCTCAAGCGACCGGACTTCAAGATCCGTACCATGCTTACGCCACTCCCGTGCGGACTCTGTACTCGACTCTGGGAAGCGCATGAGGATTCGCTGTGATCCTCTACGTTCGAGCCGCCTCGCGAAGGCGGCTTTTTGTTACACTTCTTCCTACCGTATGTATAAACGTCTGGTCGCGGCACTCATACTCCTCGCGTATATCGCTATCCTGCTGAAGGTGATGGTCTTCAAGGATATGCCGATGGTCACGATCGGGCACATAATGCTGAATTTCGGAGGGATCGATGCAGGACATCCGGCCAACTTTGTTCCGTTCAAGACGATCATTCCGTACCTGTTCGGCTTCAAAGGATTGGTCATCGCGGGCATCAACCTCGTCGGTAATATTGCTTTGCTCGTCCCGGTAGGATTTATCGTGCCGCTTATTTATAGAGGTCTTACCCGGAAGACGTTGCTCGTGCTCGCCGTGGCCTCCGGCTTGATCATCGAGATCCTGCAAGTGATCCTGCGTGTCGGCATGTTCGATATCGACGATGTGTTACTGAATGCTCTCGGTGTATTGATCGGCTACTTGGCACACAGTATTTATGCAAAGCTAATGGCATCTAAATATAAGTTGATCACAATAGCTGCGATCGTCGTGATCCTAGCCCCCGTGGCGTATGCAATCGTTGTGTATCCGAAAGTGCGACTTTCTGCGGCTCCCCAGAATGTTCTGCGCGGTAGTCAGTCAGATCAGGCCGCGTCGTTTACCTGGAAGTACGCGCCGCATGGATCGCTCATGAATATGGACGGTATCGCACAAACGAATGTCTATCTTGTGGCAACGTACTCCAATGGTAGCAGCGAACGGCGGCTCATCGATACAGTACCAATGGGCTGTAATGATCTTCCTGAAAAGGAGATCGACAGTATCCCGAATTCCTCCGTCGCGCAGTGTTACGGCGCCGGCGCCGGATATCGATACAAAGTGACGATGGGTGAAGGGTTGTATCTGGTGCAGCGCAAAGCATTTGAAGAGGCGTTGCCGAACCAAAAGTCGACAGTGCATGAATATGAGACGGTTGCAGAGTTCGCTATATCCGCAGAGTGACATACTGCCGGGTTTTGTTACAGTTGCCCCGGTACATGAAGGAGGTCGGAAATGTTTGCAGAAAAAATAGTGTGGAAGCTCGCTAAACGACCGACACCCCAGCAAGTTCGGGAGTATATCGAAGGGTATCTTGGAGGCGCGGGCACCATCGAGTCGCGTGGTGACAAGATCGTGATAACGCTGCCGGGTACACCGAGCGTCCTCGCGTACGACACCCGGGAGTTCTATCGAAACCTCGGCGGTGACACTGTTCGGGAGATTGAAGTCGTTCTCCGCGGCGAGTGCGAGCTGATCGTTCAGCGATCCGTTCAAGACAGCTTATCGCGAGCTGTGCAGAGCGGGCTCTCGTCCATGTTCTACGGATTGCAGGGGTACGAGGACCAGGAGAAGGAACGGGCCGAAGCTGAGAGCTGATGTTTGCCATTGACCTCCTTCGTGCTTAAATTGTGACGGTCCGGACATACGTGTGAACGGCGTGGAACTTCCGACGGTGCGTCGGTTGGTGAGTGCGCGGCCCCAACCTAGGGGCAACGATTCTTCACGTATTTTGGAAAACTCGGGGTGGTACCGCCTCTGATAGTTTCCGAGTAGTCCGGATCATTTTTTGCCGCCCGTTCGAGGCGGCATTTTCTTTTGGTATTGAAGTTCGGCGGAGTATATATAATGAGAGTACCTATGCATATACAGATAGAAGAAACTCGCCCGGAACACGTAGAGCAGGCACAAGAAGTGTTCTATCAGACTTGGCTCCATACATATCCGAATGAGGCCGCTGGCATAACCGTTGATGACATTGAAGATCGCTGGAAGGATCGGAATTCTGCGGAGCGTTTGGAAAGACGTCGAAGCGAACTATTGAAAGCAGATCCAAACCAAAAATATCTGGTCGCGATAGACGGAAAGAAGGTCGTCGGAGTCTGTGTAGCCACAAAGTCTGCCGAGCTGAATAAGCTGAATGCGATATATGTTTTACCCGAATACCAGGGAGCAGGTATCGGGACGATGTTGTGGAATGAGGTTCGGACATTCTTCGATCCTTCGCTACCGGTGACAGTGGGTGTGGCTACCTACAATACAAGTGCGATACAATTTTATGAGAAGCTCGGATTTACAGACACCGGGCGTCGATATTCTGATGAGCGGTTTAAGATGAATAGCGGAGCCATGATACCGGAAATGGAGATGGTTCTGCGAATCTAATTTATAGGTATGCGACGACTCCGGATCAGCTTTCATTTCCTCTGGTACGACTTTTGGATCGGGGCATTCTACGATCGGGATAAGAAAGTGCTGTATGTCTGCCCGTTACCGATGTGTGTCATAAAAATTTGGAGGATCTGAGGGTGTCGCAAAAGTGATCTGGGCATATTCAACGGCTTTAATAGGGAGCAAAAAGAGCGATACTCCATGTGTACCAGATAAAATCCGATGACTAACAGAAACTACCTTGATCAGCATCACGCTTACAAGTAGCGAGAACAAAGCGTAATTCGGTGAACGCTACGCCTTCTTTACAAATTCCGTTTTGAGCACAAGTCCGCGGACACTCTCGACGGTACCCTCTATCTCATGAGGGGAATCGGTCAGACGGATATTCTTGACCTTCGTACCTTTCTTCAAAGTGACAGAACTGCCTTTGACCTTGAGGTCTTTGATTACGAGCACGGCGTCGCCGTTTTGCAGCACATTGCCATTACTATCCGTTGTCTGTTCGGTCTCATTCTGTTCAGATTCATCCATGGTGATGTGTCCTATTCGATACACTACTTAATGAGTCATACTATATGTTACATTCCGGTCACCTGTCGAATATATGTCGCGTATAAATGCATTAAAAGCCCGAATCGATACTCTGTATTCGTACAAGAACACAAGCAGGGCAAAAGGGTGGGCGGACTACCTCCATATTCACCACATGTCTGCAGTTGATGAAACAGCACGACAACTGGCGGCAAAATTCGGGGCAGGCGAGGACGTGGTCGTGGCTGCTGCAATGCTCTGTGATATAGCAGACGCTGTCATGGCACGAGAAGATCCCCGACACGAGCAGGAGAGTATGACTATCGCGACGAGCTATTTGCGAGTGAGCGGATTCACGGAAAGTGAGATCGTCATCATCATCGACGACGCGATCAAGAACCACAGCTGCCTAGATGAACGGAGTCCCGAAACGCTTGAGGGAAAGGTGTTGGCGACCGCGGAAGCCATGGTGGACCTGCGATCCGATTTCTATGATTTTGCCATAGGTCAGCTTCGCGCTCAGGGTGAAACGGCTCGGGATATCCTGCATTGGGGACTGGAGCGAGTGGATAGGGATTTTAACAAGAAAATACTTTTTCCGGAGGTGAAAGAAGGACTTCGCCCGGATTACGAACGATCGAGACGACGGTTCGCCGACCTGAAGTAAATAGTACTGCTTGTGGTTTAATGGGTCGGATGACAAATGACCCGGAAGGATTTGAGCCTATTCGCGAATACGATGACACGTGGTCGCTCGGTCATGCCGAGGTAGAGGGTAAGCCGCTCATCACAAGGTATCGCGAGGGCTTGAAAGCTGCGATCGGTCACTCCAGCTACAAGTATCAGATCGGTATTGCGATCCCTCTCCTTGAGCCAAGTAAGGAGGGCTTGCCGACGCAGGAGGAGGGCGACAGGCTATATGAGATCGAAGATGCTCTGACGGAAAGCCTGACCGCAGACGATGAATCCGTGTTCGCTTTATCCATCACCACAGGCGGGATGCGCGAGCTCGTGTTCTATGCTGGCGAGTGGAAGCCGGAGTACTACGAAGATAAAGTGCGTGCGGTGGCTACGAATTTTCCTGAACACGAACTGCAATACATGATCCAATCCGACCCGGAGTGGGAGACATTTTCTTCGTATTCAAAATGATCGATATGGATACAGAACAAGACATCATCAACAAATACCCGGACATCGATATCAACACCGACGGCGGATCCGATGAGTTCAAGCCCGGGTTACCGATCGTTGAGCGGGATCCTATAGCGGTCATCATTAAGCATCCGACCGATGATCTATATCTGCTGGCTGATTGGAAACAGTCTGAGTGGAAGGGGTTCCTGACGGGCGGTATCGAAGAAGGTGACACGCTCGAAGACACGGTCCGTAAGGAAATTCACGAGGAGACCGGTTTCAGAAATGTTGCGCGTATTATTCCGACGGATTTTCAATCACATGCACTCTTTTTTCATCCGGTAAAGAATGTGAATCGCCTGGCTCATTACCACCTGGTCATTGCTCAGCTCGCTGATCTCGATCGCGACGAGGTTGCGGAAGAAGAACAAAAGATCGCAGATTTCATATGGGTGCCGTATGCGCGGGTCGAAGCAGTCCTTACCCGCAAAGGGATCAAGCAGCTGTGGAACTACTATTGCGAGAACCAGCAACTGTTTACGGAATTGGTATAGTTCACAAATGAACAAAGACATCAAGGCGTACAACGCCGCTATGACACTCGCGGATAAAAAGACAGCGAATCTTTTAATGAAAGAGATCGATGCGAATCTCAAAAAGGCAGAGAGTAAGGTATGGCACCTGACTGCGGTCTGGTTCCTCGAAGGGAATCCGATAGTCGGGTATAGCTCACGCAAGAAAGGTCTTCAGTTGCTTTTCTGGAGCGGTCAGTCGTTTGAGGAAAAGGGCTTGGAGGACGAAGGGTCGTTCAAGGCTGCGCAGATCTTCTACACCGCTGCTATGCAGGTGAATACGAAGGATCTGAAGCGTTGGCTCAAAAAAGCGAGGGCGATCCAGTGGGACTATAAAAATATCGTCAAGCAAAAAGGAAAATTGGTCCGCCTAAAATAGCTCCTGTTGCGCAGTCGGTTACGGTCGGCGATATTCCCATTCCCACACCAGTCCGTCTTCGGGATGCAGAACCTCATCCGTTTTTTTGAATCCATTCTTTGTCAGGACCCGGGCCGATGCCCCCTCGACGGGAAGTGTGCGTGCGAAGACCTGAACGGTGTCGTCTGTGTCTTGTGCTATCTGTACCAGACACTGCGCCATCTGGGTAGCGTATCCGTGATCTTCGAATTGCGGGAATGTAAAGTATGCGATCTCGACACGTTGACCCGAAGGTGGTGCTTTGAACGCGCAGGTGCCGACACAGACCTGGTCAAGCATGGCGACGTACGCGATCCAGGGCTCTAGAAATCCGGCGCGTTCGTAGTTCGCGATGATCTCGGGCAATATAGCGCTCAGCGCCGCGTGTTGCTGCGGATCAACGCTTTCGATCGTGCCGTCTTTTTGTATAGGTATGAGTTCAATTGCCATCCAGGGAGTATACGGCCCTTTTGGCGCATAAAAAATACCGGAGGCTTGTGAGCCTCCGGCTGTTGCCTGCGCCGCTATATCAGCGGTGCACGGGCTTGTTGCGGTATTGATCGTTCAGATTGTGGAAGAACTCCACCGACATGCCGGTTTCCTCGCTGAGCGCCGCGCAAAGCTCGGGTGTAAACGTGACGATCACATCACCCAGCACCATGCGAACTTCGTTCTCATCCAGTCCATACTTCTTGCTGAATGGAACCGGATCCAAGCCGTGCACAGCAAAAAAGCGTTGCTGCACGACACGCCACGGGGTTTTCGGCTCACCCCACTCAAACATTCTCATTTCAGTCATTCCGGCACCTCTTGCTGACAATTCCCGCCGTGACGATATGTCTCGTGCATCTGTTCGTCAAGGGGGCTTTTTGGTTTATACTCGCTGTATGTTGAGAAAGATCCTGCCGCCTATGTGGTTCATGCTGTTCCTTGGGGCCGCACTCCTGCTGCACTTCTTTGTGCCGGCGTCCCGTGTATTCTCGCTCGAGTACGGA
>JAGOTU010000081.1 GCA_018061585.1 Minisyncoccota bacterium
CTGTTCGGTCTTGCGACCGGTAGCCTCACCTCGCTGACACACGGTAAGGCGTATCAGAAGTTAGATAATAACGCCGCTGTAAACAGGTCAAATATGGAGAAATCCCCTGTTTCGGGGGATTTCTCGTGCGTAACTATGGGGACAACTAGGTGGATAACCCGGTGGATATCCCCCGAGCTACGAAGTGACTAGATGTGAGCGGGGACACTCTGGTCGTGCTCGTCTTTGCAGGTCATTCCCCCGCATGAGCGACATTCAACTGCCCACAGAGACCAGCGACCAGAACCTGCGAAGGCAATGCCAAGCGAGAGTAGCATCAATAGGATCTCGAGCTCGTGCTGCCGGTAGCCGTTTGCGAAGAATCCAGTCGCATAGATAGCGACCGCCATGAGGATCGTAAAGAGGATCGCGAATACACGCGGGAGAACGCCAAGGATGAGCGCGATGCCGCCGATGATCTCGAGCGCCATCACGAATACTCCGGTCCCCATCGGGAATCCCATACCGGCGAACATACCGTTCACCGCCTCTGTGCCCATGCCGTACTTACTCCACCCGTGCATCAAGAACACGAGACCGGTGCCTACACGTATAAAAAGAAGTCCGAGCGACGGTTTGTATAGCATCCGTCCGCATGTGTCCATAAGTGCTTTCATGCAATAAATTGTTAACTGCTATAAGTACAGTATAGCCCGTCATGAAGTTTGCCATCCCGGCTCAAACGAATAGAATTCGTCCATGTCCGGACATAACAAGTGGAGTCAGATCAAGCACAAGAAGGGTGCGGCCGACAAGGCGAAATCCAATGTGTGGGGCAAACTCGCCAAGCGCATCATCGTCGAGAGCAAGCTCGCGAACGGTGATGTGAACTCCCCCACGCTCCGCACCATGATCGAAAAGGCGAAGAAGGAGAACATGCCCAAAGAGAACATCGAACGCGCGGTCAAGAAAGGTGTGTCTGTCGATGCGGGATCGATGGAAAGCATCATGTATGAAAGCTACGGGCCGGGCGGCGCGGCTATTCTCATTTCTACCGTGACCGACAGCAGGAACCGCACCGCGCAAGAGATCAAACACCTGCTCACCAAGAACGGACTAGCGCTCGCGTCGCAAGGCTCTGCGATGTGGGCGTTCGAAAAAGATACCGAGGGCGGATTCACCGCAAAGACAACAGTCCCCCTTTCAGAAGACGATAGTGCGGCACTTATGAAAGTGCTCGAAGAGATCGACGCGAATGACGACGTCCAAGATGTGTACACGAACGCGGAGTAGCGGCGTTTAGAGCACCGAGTTCACGATCGCGCCGATGATGGCGCCTCCGGCGGCCACGTAGGCCATGTGATACGCGCTCTTCCAGACTGCGCGCCCGGTGTGGCCACTCCACAGACCGAGTACGAATGCTGCAGCGAATGAGCACACAATCGATGCCGTGAACGCCCGCGAAACATCGATGAGCATGTACGGCAGGAGCGGGATGATGCCTGCGACGATATAGAACAGTGCGATCATCAGGCTCTCCTGCGCATACGGCGTGATCGATGCCGGCGCCTCGCTCTCGTGCATGCGGGTAAGCATGTATTTTGCCGCAGCAGAAACACCCGCCGTGAACACGAAGATCGTCCCCACAAGCACAATGGTAGCGCCCGATATACCGGCTATTGCGATACCGGAGAGGAGGCCTACGGTCAGTACGAGTCCCTCCTCGATATTACAGACGAGGGTCGAGGTGAATCGCTGATCTTGTGGCTTAAATGACATGCGCGGCAGACTACCCTATTGCTAAGTTTCGTCAAGCGTGGTGTTGTTTTTTGCGCAGCTAACGGCCCTGTTGGGCCTTTATTTTGGGTTATACTGTCGCGATATGGAAGGAACCTGCAACAAATGTCATACCGATCTCGCGGGCGGCGGCATTCTTTTTACTCCCCCGGGCAACGATCAGACCTCGCAAAATCTCTGCATGAATTGCTTCGAGAGCATGAACGGCGGCGACGTGAAGGCAGAACAGGCGATCTAGGGCGCGTACCTTACGGGATCGCCCGCCACAATATGTCGAAGTACGAGCGGCGCGTCTTTGCGAGTGCGGTGCTTTCTATAACAATGATCATATCGTCGGGGCGCGGAGAAATGAGCGCCGTAAAGTCCTCCCCGATCACCTCCGTGTAGGGCAATTCGTACCCCTTTGGTAAGAATTTCGAAACGCGATTCTCGGTCGAGTCTTTTTTTACGATCGCGCGCGCGTACGGTGAATCGGTAATGAGCTGCATGCTCTGGATCTTGCGGATGCGTTTTGCTTTGATGATCTCGTCGATGATGTATTTTTCGCTCACGAAATCCAAAAAGTTCTGGGCCTCGGTGATGATGCGATACCCTTCCCGCGATTCGAATATACGATCCCAGACCGATTTGAACCCTGACGGTCCGTGAAAGAAATACACACCCGGCTTTTTGTAATGAGAGAGCACGAGTGCATCGAGCTCCGGTAGTTTTTCCTCGAACACCAACAGACGTTCCCGCGCCCGCTTTAAAAGCATTGATGGTTCGCACGCGCGCAGATGCTGACGTTTTCCCCTCTTTACTTCCACGACCGCACCGAGCTCGATGAGCTCGCCGAGCACGTAGTACGCGGTCGTGCGTTTTATTCGTGCGCGCTTGGCGAGCTCGAGCAGTGTCGTTTCTCCTATTTCGAGGCCGGCACGGTAGAGGCGCGCCGCCTTTTCACTGAGCCCTGCCCCTCGGATGGCTTCGTCGGCACTGTGTTCTCCTTTCTGAATTCCCTTTGTCATAGCCTCACAGTATCAAAATGTGTCGAAAAAATCGACAGAACATGCGGCAATAACTGTCGCGTTTGCATACGCTTACATTCGGAACATACAGAGGAGGTTCATATGCTCCAACTCATCGCGCACCTGATCGGTGACTACATGTTGCAGAGCGGCTGGATGGCGAACAACAAGACGAAGCGGCACGTTCCTGCGCTCGTGCACGCACTCGTCTACTTTCTGCCGTTCTATGTGATCTTCCGACCGTCGCTTGCGGCGGCCGTCGTTATGATCGGCACGCACTTCGTGATCGACCGCTACCGGCTCGCACGCTACGTTGCGTTCAGCAAGGAATTCATCGCGCCGCCCTCGAACTGGCCGAAATGGCGCGATTGCTCGGAAACAGGATTTCACAAGGATACGCCGGCGTTCCTCGCAGTGTGGCTGATGATCATCATCGATAACGCGATGCATCTGGTCATCAATGCGCTCGCGCTCGCATACCTGTGAACATCTTCCCGGAGGCCTGCACACGCAGGCCTCCTCTTTTATGCACCTTCTTGTGACCTATACTGAGGCGATGAAAGTGCTTGCCATCGACCCCGGATACGGACGTTGCGGAATGGCCATCGTAGAGCGCGTCGGTATCAAGGATGTCCTCCTCTTCTCCGTGTGTGTTGAAACAGACGCGAAGTCGCCGTTCCCCGACCGACTGAATCAGGTGGTAACACAATGCGAACTACTCCTTGCGACATACACCCCCGATCATATGGCGCTCGAAAAACTATTCTTTAAGGCGAATCGCACGACCGCAATGAAGGTCGCCGAAGTCCGTGGGGCGCTCATCCACGCGGCATCTCGCGCTTCTGTTCCCGTTCATGAATATTCACCCGCCGAGGTAAAGAGCGCGGCCGCCGGTTGGGGTGGAGCTGACAAAAAACAAGTAGCAGCCATGATCCACGCGCTGGTCAAGATAGAAAAGTCGATCAAGCACGACGATGAGTACGATGCGATCGCCATTGGGGTAACGCACCTTGCACATTCACGCGTGCCGCATCGCGAACACGCGTGAAAAATTGTACAATAGCTCCTAATGAGCAGACTCCGTGAGGCGCGACGACGCGTAAAGCATCACTTTAACAGATTGCCTGAGTGGGTGCGCCTTTCACTTGCCGCACTCGCCGCACTCACCTTTTTTGGTCTCGGCGGCATCATCGCATGGGCAACGTTCATGCCGATACCGGCGATCAATAGCTTCGAGAACCGAC
>JAGOTU010000082.1 GCA_018061585.1 Minisyncoccota bacterium
CGAACGACTGCTCCCCTATCACTTTTGCGACTTTGTAATCCTGCAGAGCGCCCGCGAGAATTTCTGAAGCCGACGCACTGTTGCGATTCACCAGAACGACGATCCGACGTGTGGATGTCGCGTCTTTCAAGAGGTCGTAGCCGCGACTGCGATGCTCTCGAATTATATTGTTCGCACCCTGTCGCTCTGACACAACAAGTGCATCCTTGGGCAAAAAGTAACTGGCAAGGTCGTCCGCGGTCTCGATATACCCGCCCGGGTTATTACGCAGGTCGATGATGAGATTCTGAGTATTCGACTTGGCGAACTTACCAAGATCCGCAATGAACGCATCAGTCGACGACTTCGCGAACGTGGAGAGCTGGAGCACGAAGAACTTCTGATTCGCGGCATCCATTGCAGCCTGTTCTTCTGCCGCCTTTGTGTCTCCGCTCATTCCCGGTAGCGCCGCGGCTGCGGCTGCGGCTTTTTTGACCGCTGCCGCAACGACGCTCTTTGCCGCAGTCACGACTCTGGTCGCTGTCGTGGGGATTGCAACGACCCCTCTTGTGATCGTGATGTTCGTTTCCTTTTTTGTCTTTGCTTTTAGTACGGTGAGGACCACGTCGGTGCCCTTTGCGCCTCGAATATGCGAAATGATGTCGGCGAGCGGTACACCTGTCACGAGGTTGGAATCCACCGCCATAATGCGATCCCCTACTGCGAGCCCGGACTTTTCTGCGGGACTGTTCGGAAGTAATCCGGTCACGAGCACTTCTTTGGTTTCGTCGGACAGGGCCGCGCCGATGCCCTCGAACTCGGCATTCACTGATTCCTTAAAATTATCTGCCGCCTCTTTGGGAATGAATACGGTGTACGGATCTTCGTATGAGCGAACAAGTCCGTCGATTGCATACATGACCCGCATCTGTTCGGTCGTCGTGCCGTTCACGGGCGTCGACGTCGACGTGGGCGAAAAATTTCTATCTAGGATATTCCATGTTCGCCAGAAGTCGCCGAAGTCGATGGAGCGCGCAGAATCGCCAAGGATCATCGCGGGGTCTCCGCTCGAGCTCGTATTAAATAGCGAGGGCAATGGAGATGCGAGCTGCGCAGAACCTTTTTTGTAACCGAATGCAAATGACCCGAATCCGACGAGAGCAATAGCGAGCACGAGAGCTCCGCCTTTTATGTAGAAAGAATAGTTCCTCACCGCGGTATTGTACCGCATGCAAAAGTCGCTGAGCGAGGATAACCGCTACCAATAGAACCAGATACCGTTGGCGCGTAGCGCGATGTCGATCACATACGACGAGATATTGCAGATGACCGATACAGCGATTGACACTTTCCAGTCTGTTTTCAGTGCGAAGCGATAGAATATCGCCTCGATGATCGTCACGAACGGTTCCGAGTACATGAGCGATGTAGGGCGCGGCCATGACATGATGTTCGGGAATATAAACCACACGTACGGTATGGTCGAAAAGCTTGCGAATATCCCCGCAAAAAATATCTGCTTCGATGTAAGCGCGTGCTTTTTGAACACGTATCGCATCAGGAAGAACAGCACCGCCGTCTCCACGCCAATGGTAAGTATCTCGGTCGTCACGAACCGGCGGACATATGCAATAGAAAGCGCAGTATTCGGCATAGCCCGGCAATCCTATACCGAAGTTGGCGATTCAGGCAACAAAAAGTCCCCGCGTGCAACACGCGGGGACCGTCAGTTCAAAGGATCATTCACGCAGCGACGTGCTCCGTCGAATCGAACGAGCGAAAGCGAAGCGCATACCCGTCAGGAAACGGAATACGCATCCACGAATTGCGATCGCCCTTCTTGCGGAACGGTTCGATCGCGAGCTCCGTCGCCCACGCGGGACGCTTGTCCGAGGGAAGGCCGTACCTGAAGTATGCGAGCTCATCGGCACGAATGACGAACTGCGCGAGCGGCTTCCAGGTGTAGATGATCAGCTTCCGCCGATCATACGCCGCCTGGGCACGCGTAACAGTGTCGCCGCCGGGAAGCCCGTAATCATTCACGCGTCCGGCGAAGTCCGGGTAATCGAGTTCGGCGACGAGTGTCGGCACGATCACCTTTTTCTTGGGTCCAGTTGCTTCGTGCTCGTCGGTCTGCCCCTTGATGGGAAACACACCCTTGTCGGCGAGCCGCTTCACCTCTTCGCGGTAGTACGTGGCCTCGTCGTCCATACGTTCAACAAGGAGCTTCAAGAGCAGGTACGGCGCACCGAAGATGCTCTGAAAGCGATTGGGGTGAACGAAATACTTGAACGAGATCGCATCATCGATGAGCAGATCACGCTCACGCAGAAAGGCGTTCTCTGCGGCATTCGGCTTGAAGTGCAGTGTTTGGCAGCCTTCGTACCAGTTACCGTCGAGATCGACCACCATGTAATTCATGGGATAGCCGAGCTCTTCCACACCCTCGCGCTCCATCGCGATCGACTGATCGCGAATGTGGATCGAGAACGAGAATACGTCCTTGTTCGACACGAGCCGTTTGATCTGACCGAAGCTCGTCGTACCGATCTGACGCATTCCGGTTTTGAGAACGAGCGGACGCCGATTCTGGTAGTCCCTGATCTCGATGACCGCACGACGAAGTGCGAGCGGAACGAAGAACGATGCAAAATCGAGATCGCCCGCGTGTATCACATTTCCACTCTCGTCGAGGCCCGGTTGCGGTGTGCGTCCCGCCCACGCGAATACGGAGCGACTGAGCGCCCCTTCGACGACCTCGCGGGTCAGCGGACGCGAACGATCAGTGATGATCGCGGCAAGCGGGTCAGAGCGCTCCGTGACCGCGCGTAATGTGAGCGGATACTTGACGGCAGTACGTGCAGTCATTCGTGCCTCCCCTGTTATTCCATCGTATTCGGAACATTCCGGCCACCAATGTACTGCGCAGATACCGATTTGACAATACGTGAATTAATGGTATTTTTTGGTCCGGAGAAATTCAAACTCGCGAGGGGGCGATGAGAAGACTGATCTTGATGGCCGTTTTCGCAAATACGCTCGCATGCACAGTCACTGGCGCCTGGCTGTATCACCGATACAGCGGCAACCTGGAAGCGGTCATGTATCGCATCCGCACCGCCGGACCCTTGACCGTGCATCATACGGCCGACGGCGACACCATCACGATCAATCCTCGATTCGGTAAACCGCTCTCAGTTCGACTCCTCGGCATCAACACACCGGAACTCGAACATAAGAATAGGCGCGTCGAGGAAGAGTGCTTCGGCAAAGAGGCCGCAGCGTACGTGACGAAACTTGTCGAAGACAAGGTCGTGTCACTCGATTTCGATCCGCTCAAATCAATCTCGGAGGACCATGGTCGCTTGCTCGGATATATCTATGTGTATCCCGGGTACTGGTCGTACTGGTTCGGATGGGGTGCGATCGACCTCAACCTGCACTTGATCGAGAAAGGATACGCGGAAGAATGGCTCTATCAGAGCAGATACACCCGCGCGTCCGAATTTCTCGCTGCCGAGCAGAAAGCGAAGGCCGAAAATGCGGGCGGCTGGAAAGCATGCCCCGATTTCAAGAAGCACCCTCGAACCCCGGCTAAAAAGAAGGGCAAAAAACGGGCATAAAAGTGAGGACTGAACCTTCAAAATACCGCTTAATACAGCGGTATTTTCCTTATATCAAAGCATTGACACAGAGACCGTTCCGTGCTACAAATTCATGGGTTTCGTTATTTGACACGGAAAAAGGAACCATCAACATGCGTTCACTCCTCATGGCCATCTTCATGGTGGCGCTCACCCCGTTCGGGGCGTTCGCCGCATGCAGTGACATTCTGGTTGACGAAATGAGTGCAACTCACGACAAAGCCGCAGTCACTGCAGCGGCGCGTGAGCTCGGCAATCTCGGGTACGAAGTTCGCGTTCGCGCGATCCCGTCCCGGCGCGGCGCAAAGAACATCGATGAGTTCGAGCAGACGTAT
>JAGOTU010000083.1 GCA_018061585.1 Minisyncoccota bacterium
ATATCGAACCGGCGAACCGAAGGAGTCCGCCGCCCATCGAGAGCATGGCGGACGACGCCCACAGTGTTACCGGGACGGCGACACATCGCGAGAACTGAAAGTTGTACCAGCAGCCGGACGGGTTTTGTAATGCATCACTCGCGTCTTTGGGGGTTTGTGCGAGTGTCACATTCGGCATGAGCACAACGACGAGCGTGATCACGATCGTGATGAATGTCAGGATCCAGGTTGTGCGAGAAATTGTCATACTTATAGCGCTGCCGGGCAGGATCCTCCGCTCCAGCACTCTTTCCACTTGGTTTTCATTGCCTCGTTCGTTGTGTCGCACCACTCGGTCACCTCGTTCGGATCATCCTTCCACTTCTTCTCGGTGTTTGAGAGCACTGCGGCCATCAACGTTTGGTAATTCTGATAGTTGCTGGCCTCAGTAGTTGCATTACTTCGTACGATCGCATTGAGCCCGGCCTGGGCAATGGTTTGCTGTGCTGACGTCGGAGTCGCAAGAAGTGCGGTCTTAATGCCGTTGATGACGAGGATGTTGGTATCGACCGTTCGGAGCTTCGGGTCCATTGATGCAGCGATCGTCGAGATGTTGTCTTGGATCGCCTTTTGCGAGAATTTGGTCTCGCGAATGAACGTGAGCGTTCCGCCCCCGGAAGCAGCGGTGCATGAAGTCGCATTGATCGAACCTGCCTCGCACACCGCGTTTGCAATGTCGGTATAGCATGCGATCTCCATCTCGCGCAGGGTGCCTATTGTCGCAGTGAATAAGGCGATCTCATCGGTAACGATCTTGCGGTACGCGTTCTCTGCAGCCAGGGCCTGATTGAGAAGATCGAGTGTGAAGTTTCCGGTTTGCTGCACGAGCGTGCCACCCGCATTCTGTGCGACCTGCTGCATGTACGAGAGCGCTCCGCTCAACGCCTGCGTGATCGCAGAAAGTCCTCCTGATCCCGTGCCTGTGCCACCGGTGAGCACCTGGTTGCTGACCCCCGTGTAGAGGCCGTCGGTCATCTCGCCCAGATCATCCGCGTTCTTCGCCTGTTCGTAACCCGACTGCACCGACATGATGCCGTTGGCCAGTACGATCGCGCCCTGTGTATCCGTGATACGGAAACCGTTCTCGTCGTAGTGGAACACGTCGAATGTCCCCTGGCCCCAATCGAGTCGCTCATGTTGTTTGTAGAGTTCGTATGCACTCTGTTGTTCGATCGCATTGTACGCGAGCATGGATGCCGAATACACGCTGCACGCAGGGTTGTCGGTGACCGCGTCGAATGCGTCCCAAAAGTTTCCATCAGGATCTCCCTCGTATATCTTGTTCAAGTCTCCCGTGTATTTGCACTGGAACGATTTTCGCGGGTCACGTGCGTAGTCGTACGCCTGACCGACGGCATTCTTGACCTTGCCTTCGATCTCATCACTGAAATTGTTGAGGCTATCGTTCTTGAGATAACGGTTGAATGTGCGATCGCTCAGGAATACATCTTCCTTACCTATCTCACGCGACGGGTATCCGTTGAACTGCTTAAGTATCTCGACGTCGAGCGCGGCGAGCGCTGCTTTTCGTTTCGCGGTCACCAGCTCGCGGAGCACGCATTCTTTATATACCAGTAGGCCTGTGTTGAGCTCGACCGCGTAATCTGCGACAGGAACATACGGGCCGCCGAGCGGCTTCGTAGAACCGGCGCCGGTCGTTGCTTGGCCGTTGGTGTTGCAGTTGAAGATATCGTCAGCGGCGGACGATGCGATGAACGGTGTGGCACAGAGACAAAATACAATAGTTGCTATGAGTGCAGACTTTTTCATAGTTCTTTTTTGCCGTAGTACGCACGCATATTGTCGAACGCATCGTAGATGCCTTTTTCTTTGTCGTTGTACGTTCGCAGGAGTGCGACGGAGGCGAACGGATCATCGCCGTGGGACGCGAGTCCGTCGAGAACGGATGCGAACGCACGCAACGAGTTCAAAAGATCTCGATGGTAATTGACGGCATCGCGTGGCACCACGATCAGCGCTGCGTTGTTAGCGGATTGCCGGTACGACTCGGCGGCATCTTTGAGCTGTTGAATATAGATCGGATCACTCGTCTCTACATAGTGGCCGTAGATCACGTATTCAGCGCTCGGGATGCTCGAGAGCGGCTTGAGCGCATTCACCATGTCATCGCGATAGCTGCGAACTCGTTCGGTCGAGGAATCGCTGTCGGTCTTGAAGTCGCTGTTGTCGAACGGGGCATATGCAACCACGGCTTTCATGTGCTCCGCGATCTTGGCCGCGGCAGAGCGGAGGTCCTCTTTCGTGTACTCTTCTCCGCTATCGCGGATCTGTGCATATGTGCCAAGGATCTCGGCCGCGATCATGGGCCCTATGAGCGAGAGGTGATCTGTCGTTGATGTTGCGCGCATGTCCGTCAGATCGCTCTCTCCCAAGAGGAGCATCTGCTGCTGTGCGAACAGTATTTCCTCGGACGACGATGCAGTAAGTGCCGCAAGTGCGGTCGGTACAGTTTCCGCCGATGCCGGGCGAAGTGCAATGACGACGCGTGCTGTTGTGACCGATATCAACAGCGCGACCGAAAGCATTGCAGTGATTGCAATAGGAGAAAAACCGCCGAAGACCGCGCGTAATTTCTGCACACTAAAAGTATACCCCAGTGAAAAGGTCAACCGTGGCTCAATCACGGGAAAAAATGGGATATCTTAGCGTCGGAAACTGAACGCGGAACCGCCGTCACTTTCGTCGAATTCAACTTCGAGGCTTGAGAACAGTGTGACCATGCCGACGAATGATATCGTGAACGCATCGGCCTTGTTGTTATAGGTAGTGATCGCAGAAAGGAACGCCTGGTCGTCGGTTGCGTCGGGAACGGCGGAGAGTGCGGTCCCCAGGTTCAAGTATCCTTCACCGAGCGCTTTGTGTTGCGAAGCGGCAGCGGTTGGGACGCCCTCGATCGCGAGTATCCCCTCGCCGAGGGCCTTGTAGCGTTTACCGAGCTCGCGAACAGCGTCACCATACGCCGTGTTGTCGCGGTGAGTGGCCTGATTTACGACCGTTTGTGCCATGTTCGGGTTCACGGCGGCAAAACCCTTTACTCGTCTGCCGATCTCGTTGCCATAGGCAAAAAGCGCCTCCTGTTGCGGGGTTCGAACCTTTGGTGCGGGGGTAGATAGATTCGGGGTAAAAGTGAACGCCTCGAGCAGCTGCTCGTATGTTTTTGTGGCCTGTGCAGCAGGTGCCGTCTCGGAGTCGTGACTCAATCGGGCAAGGAGCGCATTGTAATCGAACGATTCATCGTTCTCCTTGGTCGTCGCGACGACCGTCGAACTTGCCATTCCTTTCGGGATATTGAGGGTTTCGGGGCCGGTTTGTGTGCTCACGTCCGGCATAAAGGGCTCCGGCTCGTTCTCGATCGGGGTGACGGTGGGCTCGATGTACCCCCCGGCAGTTTCCCACGACGCTCCCCCACCTGTCGGTGAAACGGCCCGCTGACGCTGGACAAAATACAGTCCGGCGACGACAAGTACGAGTGCCGCAATGACCGTGAGGAGGACGGAGTGCCTCGTATTCATCCTCGCAGTATACCGTGCACGTGCAAAGCGGGGTGTTGTTACGAACATATCCCACACAGGGTGCTTATGGGGTCTTTGGGTACCGTATACTTCAGGCATGCGAACGTTCGCGAGCACTATCGTCGGTGTGATACTCCTTATGGCGCCCGCCGCTGTTGTGGCGCAGACGAACCCATTCGGCGGACCGATCACTCAGATAATCTTTTGTTACAACCAGGCGATCTGGACGACGGTTGGCCCGCCTGTTGGTGGTATCTACATCTGGACTCCTGCGACCGTCACCTATCAGTTCGGGCCACCGGCACACACGGGCCAATACTTGCTCGGTCTCTACGGAGCTCCGTACTATTGTCTCGTATCGATCGT
>JAGOTU010000084.1 GCA_018061585.1 Minisyncoccota bacterium
CGCGCAGGCCTTTTTCTCACCGCCATTGCGCTACCTAGTTCGGTACTCGCACAAGGTCGAGGGTTGGAAGGAACGATGGGTACTGTGATGCAGCTACTCAACGGAGCGATTGGACTCCTTGTTCTGCTCGCGATCGTTGCCTTTTTCTGGGGGGTTATTCGCTACATGTTTGGCGATGGTGCCACGGCCAAGAGTGACGGCTTGAAGTTTATGATGTACGGGATTATTACTATTTTCGTAATGGTTTCAATTTGGGGGATCATAAAATTGTTGCAGGATACCGTTGATGTTGGTGGGGGTCCATCGGTTACGAACGGTGTTCCAGGCGACATGGATCCCAGAAACGGGATTCCACGATAGAGCATATAAATCAAAAGACCGGAGGCGTGCTTCCGGTCTTTTGGTTCTATGCGGGCAGAGATAGGCTCGGCAATGGAAAATTTCGTCGTCGCCGCTCGGAAATTTCCGCGACCCCGACTCGCGGTTCGGCCTGCTGGCCTCACATCCGCTCGGTCTTTCGAGTCCCCTCTGGCACTACAAAAACAAACGCCTCAGTGCTTCCGCACTGAGGAAGTGTGTTTATTTGTGAGCAAGGGGGGACTCGAACCCCCAACCCTTTCGGGATTAGTTCCTAAGACTAACGCGTATACCAATTCCGCCACTTGCTCATTAGGGGAACACTATAGCATCAAATGATCGGTTCGTTGACAATACGAGGAGCGCATGCTACTATCCACCTACCAACGTTCTCGTATTCTTTTGTCTTGAGATGGCTCTCGAGACCGCCCCGCTAGTCGACCAATAGACTATATGAGGGGATGAGACTCTTGAGGCCGTCGGATTAGACTTAAGAGCCGCAATGCGGCCAACTACATGTATAAACAGTATCAACGCTCCGGCGGAGGCGGTTCTCGCCCCGGATCCCGGTTCGGCGGACGCTCATCGGGCGGACGCGCTAATTATCCGAAAAGCCGTGCTCCACGGCAGATGGGTCAGTACATCGACCCGATGCGATTCGTCAACAAGGCAACGGTCACAGAAACGCAGGATGTATTCGTCCCGGAGCACAACTTCGTCGACTTTCAGGTCTCTGATGACCTCAAGAAGAACATCATCAAAAAGGGGTACGTAACACCGACCCCCATTCAGGACCGTGCGATTCCGCACGTGCTTGCAGGATCCGATGTGATCGGCATCGCGAACACCGGCACCGGTAAAACGGCGGCGTTCCTTATTCCACTCATCGACAAGGTGCTCAACGACCGTTCACAAAAGGTGCTCATCATGGTGCCGACACGCGAACTCGCGACTCAGATCGAAGACGAATTCTGGGGTTTCGCAGAGTACATGCGCATCGGTGCTGTTACCTGTGTCGGCGGCGCCAACATCAATAAGCAGATCCAGACGCTCCGACGTAAGCCGAACTTTGTGATCGGTACACCGGGGCGACTCAAGGACCTCATGAGCCAGCGCGCGCTCGACCTCTCTGACTTCACGACTGTGGTGTTGGACGAGGCAGACCGCATGCTCGACATGGGATTCATTCAGGATATGCGATTCATCTTGGCTCACATGCCGAAGCAGCGACACACGCTCTTCTTTACCGCAACACTTTCTTCTGACATCCAGCGACTGGTCGGGGACTTCCTCAACCATCCTGTCGAAGTAAAGGTAAAGACGCGCGACACTGCAGCATCTGTCGATCAGGACATCGTCCGTGTTGACGGTAAGCAGAAGATCGAAGTGCTTCACGACCTCTTGTCGCAGCCGGAGTTCGAGAAGGTTCTCGTATTCGGACGCACCAAGCACGGTGTCGAAAAGCTCTCGAACATGCTTGTGGAGCGCGGGTTCAAATCGGAATCTATTCACGGCAACAAAACGCAAGGTAAGCGCGATCGCGCACTCGCAGCGTTCAAAAAGGGTCACGTACGCATTCTCGTGGCGACCGACGTCGCAGCGCGAGGAATCGACGTAGCCGACGTGTCGCACGTGATCAACTATGATCAGCCAACGACTTACGATGACTATGTTCACCGCATCGGTCGAACGGGTCGAGCAGGAAAGGGCGGCAAGGCGATTACGTTTGTAGGCTAGCGCCGCTGACAGTCGTTCTATAAAACGACTCCGCATCAAGCGGGGTCGTTTTGTATTGGGGTTTCCGGCATTCCCTTGATGCGCTGTGATACTTCGTGCCAGTGAAAAAGGACTTTCGATGTCCTTTTTCAATTTGTCACGTGTGTATCTCGTTGCTCGAGACACTTCCCCTGAGTTGGTGTGCGGTCGTCGGTGGGGTTTCGGATTCTTCGGTCGGGACACCGTGAATCAAGAGCGCAACCTCGTGAAAGAGTGAGGAAGGATCGTTGAACTGTTCCTCAGCGAGCCGCCAATCAAATCTGCCGCGCACGTACTTGCGACTGTCTATCACGCTCTCCTCGTGCGGCAGGTTAGACATTCCGAGCTCGTCTCCGTAATACATGATGGGCGAGCCAGGGAGCGAATAGAGGAGGGTAAACGCCTTGCGCATACCAACGCGATCTCCCCGAAAAACACTGCCGATTCGCACGGATGCCGTCTCACCTTTTCTGAAGTGGAATAGTCCCTGGGGGTCGAGAAATTCCACCAGCGCCGACCGAATACCGGGTTGGAGTGTCGATAGCGAAACTTCGTCGTGGTTTCGCAGAAAAATTGCCCACTGACACGCATCCGGAATTTCGTACGATTCATCGATCACAGCTTGAACGGCATCGCGGTCTCCGCTTTTCAGTGCGAGCCACATTTGTTCCATCAAAGAGAAGTGGTATACCATGTGGCATTCGTCACCATCACCGAAATACTTTTTGGTGTCTGCAATGGACTGGTGTGCCTCGGCAAGCAAAATTACGTTCGGGTATTTCTGTTCAAGGGCGGCGCGAACTTTCTTTATTATCGCGTGTGTTTCAGGCAACCCTTTGCTGTGTGAACCCGCTCGCTTTATAAGGTACGGTGCGGCGTCGAGTCGAAATCCGCTTACCCCCAGATCGGCCCAGTAGTACATCACGTCCATCATTTCGCGAAACACATCGGGATTGTCCCAATTGAGATCCGGCTGTGCCGCGTAAAATTTCGTAAAATAATAGTCGTCGGTATCCGGATTATATGTCCAGATTTTGTCGTTTACCTCGGGCATCGCCGGTTCGATTTCCGAAAACTCGGCGCCCGTATCGCTCCAGAGATAGTAATTACGCTTTGGATTATGCTTCGAGCTCCGTGCTTCTATAAACCACGGGTGCATGTCCGATGTGTGGTTGAGCACCAGATCAACAATGATGCGTATGTTGCGGAATCGCGCTTCGCTCATCAGTATCTGGAAATCCTGCAGAGTACCGAGCTCGGGACGCACGGCGCGGTAGTCGGAGATGTCGTAGCCGTCGTCGACCATGGGTGAGGGGTAGTGAGGCAGGATATGGAGTGTGTTGATGCCGAGTGCGACGAAATAGTCGAGGTTGGCGGTGAGGCCTTGAATATTGTCCGCGAACTTATCGATATAGAGCTCGTAGATCTTTGCCTGCTTCCACCAGTACTGATTCGTTTCGGGAGTCATGTGTCTAGAATAGGTGCTTTTTCGTGAATGTCGATGAAGGTTGCATACGGGCATGAAATTGGCGCGCCTGTTGCCGACGTTGGTGATCGTGAGTCCGTAGGGTAGACCGTTCAAAAAGTTGTTCTCAGAACAAAAGGCCCCGTCTTGCGACGGGGCCTTTTATTTTGATGGGTTAGATCTTGCTCACCTTGAGCGCGTTCGGCCCTTTCGGGCTTTCGCCGAGCTCAAAGCTCACCTTGTCTCCTTCTCGGAGGTCGTCAAACTTCACGTTCTGAAGTTCGTTCATGTGGAAA
>JAGOTU010000085.1 GCA_018061585.1 Minisyncoccota bacterium
CACTTGAAAAGGTACTCCGAGGAGTCGCGATCGGCGCGATCTTTCTCCTCCCGTTCGTCTGTTTGGTGGTCGCATCGAGTCTATTTTTTCCGTATATAACAGGTAAGAACTTTGCATTCCGCATCCTTACTGAGATCGCGTTCGGCTCGTGGCTTGCACTTTGTTTTGTATCCAAGGAATATCGTCCGCGCCGATCGATCGTGCTTGGCGCGCTCGCATTGTTTACGTTCATCATCCTGATCGCAGACCTGCAGGGTGTGTACCCGTTCAAGAGCCTGTGGAGTAACTACGAGCGCATGGACGGCTGGGTGACGCTCATCCACTTGCTCATGTACGTCGTGGTAGCCGCTTCAGTTCTGAAGACTGAGCGCATGTGGAAGTGGCTTATGTGGACCTCTCTTGGGGTTTCTATCTACCTCACGATATACGGATTGCTTCAGATCGCTGGCGTTACTGCGCTCGGACAGGGGGGAGCGTCAGGGCTCAATGCCCGAATCGACGCTACGTTCGGCAACCCGATCTATTTTGCCGTGTACATGCTCTTCCATGTGTTCATCGCCGCGATGCTGTGGGCACAGGCGTGGGTAGACCGTGGTCCGGGTAAGCGAATGAATATATCGCTCATCTACGGCGCGATCATCCTCGGAGACACGTTCATGCTGCTTGCGACCGCAACACGAGGCACCATCCTTGGCCTCATCGGCGGGTCCCTGCTTGCCGCAGCATTGGTGCTTTTGCAGGCCAATCGATCCAAGACCGCATGGCGCGCTGCAGCCGCCGGCGTGGTCGCGATATTGCTCCTCATGGGTGGGTTCTGGATGATCCGGGACGCTGCGTGGATCCAGAAGATCGGGTTCCTCAACCGTATGGCCACGATCTCGACCACAGACAACACGGTCAAAGCCCGCTTCTATAACTGGGGTATGGCCTGGAAGGGCGCACAGGAACGGCCGCTCTTGGGTTGGGGACAGGAGAACTACGCGATCGTATTCGATAAGTACTACGATCCGCGAATGCACGGCCAGGAGCCGTGGTTCGACCGTGTGCACAATATCGTATTCGACTGGCTCGTCGCCGGCGGATTCCTCGGATTGCTCGCATACCTGTCGGTATTCGCTGCAACACTCTGGGTCGTGTGGCGCAGCGGAGCATTCTCTGTCGCAGAGCGCGCGCTTATCACGGGCCTCTTGGCAGGGTATTTCATCCACAACTTCTTCGTATTCGACAACGTAACAAGCTACATCCTCTACGGCACGATCCTTGCGTTCGTGATCTATCGGCATACTGAGCACACAAAGACCAAGCACATGCCGTCGGTCGGTGTACTTTCGCACAGTGCACTTCCGTTCGTTGCGATCGCGGCAGTTGTCCTCGTGTGGGGAGGCGCGTGGCTGGTCAACGGCAGGGCAATGGCGGCTAATCGCACACTCTTGAATGCTCTCGCAACACAAGGCGACCTGCAGAAAACCTTTGACGGTTTCAAAAAGGCGATCGCATACGGAACGTTCGGTACGCAGGAGGCGCGCGAACAGCTCGCACAGGGATCATCACAGATCGCGCAAGCCAATGTGCCGACCGAAGTAAAACAGGCATTCTATACGCTTGCCTCACAGGAGATGACGCTTCAGGCAGCGGAGTCTCCGCTCGATGCACGCTTTCCGTTGTTCCTGGGAGTCCTGTACAACGCGTTCGGTGACTACAAGAATGGACAAATAGCCCTCGAGAAAGCACAGGAACTTTCGCCTGCCAAACAATCGATATTCTTTGAGCGCGCACAGAATGCGGAATTGCAGGGACAGACGGAACGATCTATCGATCTGTACCGACAAGCCTTCGAACTCGATACGGCACTGAACGATCCGCGTATCGTCTACGCTGCCGTCCTGATCCGTAACAGCCGTGCAGCCGAAGCCGATGCGATCTTGGCACCGATCGTTCCGACCGGACAAGCAGCGGACCAGCGCATTCTCGCGTCACTCGTTACGATCAAGGACTACGCGCGCA
Organism: Minisyncoccota bacterium; assembly: GCA_018061585.1. Classification (GTDB taxonomy): domain Bacteria; phylum Patescibacteriota; class Minisyncoccia; order Phycocordibacterales; family UBA2100; genus UBA10103. The sequence continues at coordinate 2,005 of JAGOTU010000085.1, forward strand.
TCGCCCCGATATGGAACGCATATATCGCAAAGCATCCGGAAGACGTGCAGGGATTCTTTACACTCGCCGCCGTCTACTATCAGGCAGGGGACAAGGCCCGAGCGATCTCGACGCTCCAGGATGCGGTCAAGGTGCATCCGGAAGTAAGCGGTCAGGTGACCGATATCATCCAGAAGATCCAGTCCGGTGCGCCCGTGAACTAACGGTTCTTGCAAGACAAAACGGACGGACTATACTAGGTAAGTGAGTGTCATAAAGTGTGATGCTTTCCAAAGAATGAAAGACGAATGCAACTCCCGAAAGGGAGTTGTTTCGTTGATTACGGCACGAGCAAACGCACCGCCTACATCGTTACGGGCACCCAAACGTATTTTTCACCGTACATTTAGTACGGCTCTAAATACGTTTTGCCCGCGCCTCGTATTCGGTACGTTATCTCGCACCTCAATAGTTCGTGGTGGTACTCAGAGAAAGTGCATACAGAAGGTGCTAGTTCCATGCATAAATGAAAACGATCTCCCGTAAGGGAGATCGTTTTGCAAACTGATCTGATCCGGAGATCCTATCAGGAAGCGAGACTATGCTCGCTTCTTAGCCTTCTTGGCCTTCTTTGCTGTCTTCTTCTTTTTTGCCATGGTATTTTTTTCTTTCGAGAGTATTAAAACTCGACCATCGCTTCGCGCGCGAAACGCAAGAGCGTTTCAATAATTATTACACTCATGTGTGCGTTCGGTGCGCGTTGCACGTATAAGTGTGGATAACTCGTCATGTAAAGATTCTGAAGATTTTTTTATGAGAAACTTTTCACGCGATATATTTTGTTCGTTTTGTGGAATTAGAATTCATTTTTCTTAAAGCGAGCACCAAAAAAGCAATGACTACATTGCATCTCGGAACCGTCGGTTCTCAGCGTGTCGAGTACGACACTGCTCTCCTCCACGGGAAAACAATTGTTTTCCCGGTCACGCATATTCGCATGCGTGCGAATTGCGCGACCCCGCCTCGCGCCGACCCGCTCCGGCCTTGCGAAGCTACACATGTTTGCTTCTCACCCTTCATTTTTTGGAGCTCGCAGCAGCTATACTGGGTCCTTTTTTATTGGCAGGATGCCAATAAAAAAGGACCCAGTGCGGAAGGCGGGTGCGAGCTCCAAAAAGTGAAAGTCTTATGTGAGTGCCGCCGCCCTCCGCGCCAGGTCCTTTGTTTACTGTGTAAAGCGTAGCATCGCGTGCACTTTTTACAATCGACGGGAAATGCCTGTCGGAAGGGGGTAAACAGCCGGGCTTCATGTATTTTAGGGCGTTTCAGGACCCGTCCCCATAAAATGGTGTAACGAGGGGGTCAGTTTGCGAGCGAGACCTGTCGGCACAGGACGAATCGTAGCAGTGCTACGACGAGCCCGAGCCGTTACAGGTCGCAGCCGCACAATGACACCCGTAGTAGCCAAATGAACCGCATGCCGCTTAAATGGTTTTATTGGGACGGGTTCTGAGGTAGGATGGGCCTGATATGGCTTTTTGGACGGGATTATTTAGCGACGAGAACGCCGCCGCTTTGCGGCGTGCTGAGCCCATTGTGGCCAAGACCGCAGTCTTCGAAGAGGGGCTAAAAGCCCTCTCATCTGAGGCCCTGAAGGCCAAGACCATCGAATTCAAGGAGCGCCTCGCAAAGGGCGAAACGTTGGATGCGCTCGCGCCCGAAGCGTTTGCGGTGGTTCGCGAGACCTCGCGCCGAGTGCTTGATCAGCGTCACTTCGACGTACAGCTGATCGGAGGCATGATCCTCCACAACGGC